>NZ_JAGGQS010000053.1:0-12854 GCF_018613175.1 Bacillus sp. ISL-47
CGCTTTCCGCGGGGCGGGCGGTGAGCCTCCTCGGCGCGCAGCGCCTGTGGGGTCTCACCTGTCCCACTCCTCCCGCTGGACTTTGAATAAGCATCCTTGAATCATCACCGCACGAAGGAAATGCGGATGCATTTTCGAGGATCTCGCACCTTGCGCTCCAATCAACCAACCTAATTTATCAATGTTTTTATTTACAAAATCTATTTAAAAACAACAATATTTAGAAAAGAGCCTGCTAAAATTGCATCTATCAACTTAGAGTTAAAGGAGATATTAAAAGTGGAAATGGATTTGCTTACAATTATTAAAGCGATCATTTTAGGGTTTGTAGAGGGAATGACAGAATTTGCACCCGTGTCATCTACCGGCCATATGATCATTGTGGATGATATGTGGCTTCATTCAAAAGAGTTTTTATCCAAATATGAGGCCAATACTTTTAAGGTAGTCATTCAGCTTGGTTCCATATTGGCTGTTGTTATTATTTTTAAGGACCGGTTTATTGAAATGCTGGGACTCGGACGCAATAGTATGAATTCTGAGGGAGAAAGCCGCCTCAAAATCTCTCAAGTGATTGTTGGATTAATTCCTGCTGGTGTTCTGGGTGTATTGTTCGAGGATTATATTGATGAGCATTTGTTTTCTACTGAGACTGTATTAATTGGATTAGTTATTGGGGCTGTGCTAATGATTTTTGCAGATATTTTTGGAGGGACAAATCCAAAAACAATTTCTGTGGACCAAATCACTTATAAACAGGCATTTTCGATCGGCTTAATTCAATGTTTCTCCCTTTGGCCTGGCTTCTCACGATCCGGTTCAACAATTTCCGGCGGTGTTTTGCTTGGTCTCACCCACCGCGCAGCAGCTGATTTCACCTTTATCATGGCTGTGCCAATCATGGCGGGAGCGAGTATGCTTTCGTTGCTGAAAAACCTGGAATACTTTTCGCTTGATGCACTGCCGTTCTTTATTGCTGGATTTTTAAGCGCATTTGTTTTTGCCTTAATATCCATCCGCTTCTTTTTAAAAATGATTAATAAGGTAAAACTCATTCCATTTGCCATTTATCGTATTGTATTGGCAGGTATGATTTATTTTATATTTCTATAAATAAAAGCCGGGCTTTCTTTGCCCGGCTTTTATTAATTTGCCTGTTTTTCTATAAGATTGTTGTTTTTAAATAGATCTGTGAATAAAAAGTGTGATAAATAAGGTTGGTTGATTGGAGCGCAAGGTGCTAATCCCGCGAAAATGCATCCGCATTTCCTGCGGAAGCTTGAGCATCCTGGAGCGGAAATCAACCTCTCCTCACTACTTGTTTAAAAAGCAACAAAGTATGCGAAATCAGCCATTATTTTAAATTCTTAATTGTTTAAGAAGATATCATAACCAAGCTTTTTATTTTGAAAACCGAAATATTCTTGTTAAAATATAGACGGTTTATATTTGGTTAATGAAAGAAGCTGATATAGATGAAAAGATTGAATGATATCCGCTGCTCTGTGCTGGATCTTGCCCCTATTACAGAAGGCGGTTCAGCCGCTCAATCGCTGCAAAATACGCTGGACCTTGCCCAGCATGCTGAAAAATGGGGCTACCATCGATATTGGCTGGCTGAGCATCATAATATGCCGGGTATAGCGAGTTCCGCTACTTCTGTGGTAATCGGCCATGTTGCAGCCGGAACCTCAATGATACGTGTTGGTTCAGGCGGCATTATGCTGCCAAATCATGCACCGTTAGTGATTGCTGAGCAATTCGGGACACTTGAATCGCTTTTCCCTGGACGCATTGATTTGGGACTTGGCCGGGCTCCGGGAACAGATCAGCTGACTGCCCAGGCCTTAAGGAGAGAGCGCAGAGACGGGCAGGAGTTTCCGGAACAGCTTAAAGAATTAAGAAGCTATTTCAATCCTGAAGAAAACATGCGTGTTCGTGCCATACCTGGGGAGGGATTAAATATTCCGATCTGGCTCCTTGGTTCAAGCGGCTACAGTGCGCAGCTTGCCGGCCAGCTGGGCTTGCCTTTCGCATTTGCGAGCCACTTTTCTCCTGACAACACGCTGCCTGCCCTTGATTTATACCGGAGGAGCTTCCGTCCTTCCGGGGTTTTGGATAAGCCTTATGCGATGGTGGGAGTGAACGTGGTTGCAGCAGATACGGATGAAAAGGCTGAGTGGCTCGCCACCTCCATTCAACAGCAGTTTTTAAATATGATTCGCAACAAGCCCGGCAGGCTGAAGCCACCGGTTGATCATATAAATGAATTGTGCAGTCCTTATGAAAAAGCGATTCTTGAACAGCAGCTTGGCACTTCCATTATAGGCGGGCCAGCTGCGGTAAAAGAAAAGCTGCAATCTTTTTTAGATGATACTCAGGCAGATGAATTCATGGTACACGCCCAAATATATGATCATAAAGAGAGACTTCGCTCTTTTGAGATTACCTCAAATATTATGGCTGGAAGATAATAAAATGGTAAAAGGAGAACCCTCTTCCTGGGTTCTCCTTTTCCATATAAGCTCTTTCCTTTATAGCCTGTTTGTATCAATTTAGGTTCCAACTTGTTATAATGAATGAAATACAAACATTGGGAGGTTATCAATATGAATTCTATGCCGGAAACAATTAAGATTTCTGAACATATTACTGCTGAGGTATTCATCCAAAAAACATTGGATAACCGCTTTATTGTAGCTATCCCAGAGATAAACTGGTCTGCTCAATTTAATCAAATCGATAACAATCAAATTCAATTTGATCATTTGCAAAGCTCCCTAAATTTCCATCTATTTGATGGAAACACGGATGAATTGGCAAATGAAATTATTAAGATGATAAAAGCTTTTCAAACTTAAAGTTGCAAAAACTCCTCGCGTAACTCCTTATTGAAGGGCCGCTTTTTAACTCACGGCTGATAATCATTAAAATAAATTCTTAAAAAGCCTAAGTATCAGCTTCGGAATCCACATAATAATGTCAAATAAGACAGAGAAAATGACTGAATCCCGCACTTCATTAAAAATAGCCCTGGTGAGGCTTTCACCTTTTCTTTTTTTCTGGTTTTGCATCCATCGAACCTTCCTGTTTGTCCGTCTTTTCTTCTGCTAAATCATCGACAAGGCGCTCAGCCGCTTTTCTGTATAAGTTGCTCATATGCACGAGTGATGATACCATAAGAACTTTTTCAAGATCAGTTGATGCTGTTTCTTCCAGGGCTTCTCCCTCCACTTTAACAGTGCTCAATTGATTTTGCAGATCATTTTTAAAGGTTTCAAGGTTTTGTGCAGTCAAATCCAGAAAAAGCTGATAAAAATGGTCAAGATGAAAATCCCCCTCCACAATCCGATCGTTAATACCATTCATTGTTGTTTTTATGTCACTAATGGATAATGACCCCTTTAGCTGATAAATAAGGGCGATAAGAATTAAGTGTTCTTTTGTGTACTTTTTGTTTTTTACAGGAAAAAATAGCTTCCCTTTCGCATAATTATTAATCATCGTTTTCGTTAATACTTTTTCCTCTTCATTCCGTTTTGAACTGCCAAATTTATTCTCAAATAGCTGAATTACCTGATCCATATATAAATCAATTTCTGGTATGTCTTCTAATTGTATTTGATTTTCTTTCATTATTTTTTCCAATTCCATTGCTATCCCTCAAATCCTAACGTTTAGGCTCTGTTAAATTTGCCTGTTGATTTCCGCTGCAGGCACTCCCTTTCCGCGGGCGGTCCGGGAGCCTCCTCGTCGCTTTGCTCCTGCGGGGTCTCCCTTTGATCCGCACTCCCGCAGGAGTCTCGTGCCTTCCGCTCCAATCAACAGGGTGCTAAAAAACAACAATAAGCTTTAACAGAGCCAACTTTTAAGTAAATTTTACTTAAAAACGGACAAGTTGTAAATGTTGACTACTTAATGTTTTGTCTATATTATAGTATATAGTTATTAAAACTACATATTGTTACATTAGGAGGGAAACTGTATGACAATCTACATCCGGGAGCCGATCAATGGGCTTACTCATTTGGCAGGAGCTATTTTATCCTTTGTCGGTCTGCTTGCAATGGTCATCAAGGCTTCATTAACAACATCTTCACCGCTTTCCATTGCGGCTGTTACGATCTTTGGAATCAGCTTAATCCTGCTTTACTCAGCATCAGCTACTTACCATATGGTGGTGGGTAAAGATAGAGTCATTGCCTTTTTAAGAAAGCTTGATCACTCCATGATTTTTGTATTAATAGCCGGCTCTTACACACCCTTTTGCCTCATCACACTCAATGGTGTTACAGGCTGGGTCTTGTTTTCAATTGTTAGTGCGGTAGCTGCAGCAGGGATCCTTTTTAAAATGGTGTGGTTCAACTGCCCGCGATGGCTTTCAACAGCCCTATATATCGCAATGGGCTGGATTATCGTATTTGCCTTTTCCCCACTATCTGAAACACTAAGTTTTGCGGGTGTTTCCTTATTGCTGCTTGGGGGCATCCTCTATACAGTTGGCGGAGTTATTTATGCCGTAAAACCCAAATTCCTGGAGTTTAAGCATTTGGGATTTCATGAAATTTTTCATATTTTCATTATGATGGGCAGTATGGCGCATTTTCTTTGTGTTTTTATGTATGTTCTATAAAAAATGAAGCAAGCCTGTGGAGGCTTGCTTTTTATTAGTTTTTTATCTTAACTATGTCCTTGTTCTAATCTTTCAAACTTAACATTCCTGGGTTTTGAGACAACAGCGGTAAAATTGCCTTCTAAATAAAATTGTTCTAATGCTGCTGGCAAAATGAGATGGTCTCCTTTGTTTAAAAGATATGGTTTTTCATCCACTGTTAAGACACCACACCCACTTATAATACTCACCAGCAAAAATTTATGGTCATTTTGCAAGGCTGCTTTTTCTGTAATCTCCCATTTACAGACACTGAAATGCTCTGATTCTATGAACTTAATAAAACGATTTCTTCCCTTACTCATTGTCACTGGCTGAACTTTTGGCGGATGATGGGGTACAGAAGTTACCTCAATAGCTTGTTTAAGATGAAGTTCACGTTTCTTTCCTTCATCATCCAATCGGTCATAATCGTAAATTCTGAAGGTTGTATCCGAACTTTGCTGGATTTCCAGGATAAGCGTCCCTTCACCTAAAGCATGAATGGTTCCACTGGGAACATAAAAAAAATCACCTTTTTTAACTGGTATTTTTTTAAGAAGGTTGTCCCATTCACCCTTCTCGATTAAGTGGATGAGCTCTTCTTTTGTCTTTGCTTTATGTCCTAACACAATTTCCGCATTTTCTTTGCAGTCCAGCACGTACCAGCATTCACTTTTACCAAATTCCTCCTTTTTGTGTTTTTTAACATATTCATCATTCGGATGAACCTGCACAGATAAATTTGAATTGGCATCAAGTAATTTTACTAGGAGAGGAAATTTGGCAGCAGGGTGATCTCCAAATAATTCACGCTTGTCCCGCCAGAGTTCATCCAGCTTCTTTCCTTTTAGATCACCGTTTATAACTGTGCTTTGGCCATTGGCATGTCCCGAAATCGCCCAGCATTCTCCCGTTTTTTCACTTGGTATATCATAGCCAAAAATATTCCTTAGAGCTGTCCCTCCCCAGATTCTTTCTTGAAAAACAGGCTCTAAAAATATTGGCTTTTTCACAGATACCCTCCTAAATATATTTTTATTTTCCTATTCAATATATGGTTAATGAGACAGAAGGGATTATGCTGTTTATTCAGTTTCAGTATAATTGTGATGCTTGACCATGCCCCTGTACCCTTATTTATAATTTTTTTCATATTTATAGGCTAGATTCTCAATCGAAAAATCAGACCTAACCGTATGCTAATGGTGGAACGATATTTTAGGGGAGTGAGAACACATGGGTATGTGCGGTAAGAAAAACCATAAAGATTATGATAAGCATCATGACTTTTGTGAAAGTCACGATTTTGACTGTGATTGCCATTGGCCTATGAAAGATGATTGCGATGTCAAAAAACACCACAAAAAGCATCATGAAAATTGTGTAGAAGAGGTCCTGGAAGCGATTTTTAAAGCACAGAAAAAGGTTAAAAAAGAGGATGACTGCAAAACATCCTGCAGTGGTTCCATTGATGAGCTTTTGGGAGGATCCAAAAAGCCAAAGAAGAACACAATCCCTTTTATCCTTTATTGCGGAGACTGCGAACCTTTCAAGGCAACAGGAGTTACAACGTTTTCCCATCATTCAAAGGAGAAAAAATTCGCTTGTATTACTTCTTTTATTTTTAGGATCAAAGATTTCGATGGAAAATGCGCAGTTCTTGAATTACTGGCCTTTAAGCATTGCAAGACCTCTAAAGATCCTTTCAAAAATGCATCAAAAGATTTTTGTTCACCATGCAGCCAAATTGATTGTGAAAATGTAGAAGATTTAATTCCTACTGGCATTTGTATCAATGTGGATCTTTCCTGTTTCTGTGCAGTAACATGTCTGCCGGCTGTCCGTCTATAAAGAGGGCCTTTTTAGGAGACACCGTTACATTAAACAACTTGTATGCGAAAAGTGCTCAAAATAAAAAGGTGTACCTATTAGGTGCACCTTTTTGCTCGTTAGCCGCCAAATGCTTCGAGAACATCTTCCACTTCATTTAAATCCAATGCAGCTTTTTCTCTTTGATAAGGATCCGTATTAATCGGTTTCTTCACTGCAGGATTGATTGAAATACTGCCACCCTCTATCAGCTTTTTAAGTTCTGATATTTCCTGCAAAATTAAATCCTGGCTGCCAGCGGCTGCTCTTCTGGGATGCAAATAACTGTGAAGAGCCGATAAGATTAAATGGTTTAAAGTTTGGTTTTTTGAATGATATTCGATCTGTTCCTGTACTTTTGGCGATATTGGAATACTGTTGCCGGTTTTTACATCAATAAAAGACTCAGTAAACGTTATGGCTGTTTTATTGAAATAATCCGTATACGTTTTGGACATATGCATCATCCCTAACCTTTAACGGAAACGGCGTGGCTATTTCCTTTTTCTTTTTTTATTTGGTTCATTTTTGCAAGAATCATTAATCCAAGAACGTTTAGCTTTTCCATATCCTCCGGGAACATTAATTCTATTGGACGTCCTCTTTCAGACCACTTTACAGCAGCTTCCTGGATCTGTTTTTGTGCAAGTTTTGCTGCCCCGCCAACTGCGATATACCGGACAGCTCCTTTTATTTCCCTTGAGCTGCTTCGTACCCTGTCGAAGTGCTCTAAATACTTCATAGCCATTGATTTAAGCTGCGGAATAATGTATTTGCTAATATCCTTCCTTACCCCGGCAAACGGCTCTACATACCATTCTGATTGTCCTGCTGCCAGTTTTTCTTCGAGTTCTGCCCTTGAGTCAAACCGATATAGCTCATTCTTGCTGACCTTTTGGATAATATGGTCTAGAAATTGATTGATTCCAAAAGACTCTCCTTCAACAGACGCAACCGGTTTGTTGTTCTTAATTCCCACAAAGTCTACAGAGTCCCCTCCCAGGTCACCGATAATAATCCCTTTTTTGGACTCTTTTACGAGGTCTTCATTCTTAACCCCTAAAGTATCTTGGTCACGGGTAAGTCCAAGGTAGGCGCATGCTCCCTCCGCCCCAACAATCACGTCTTGGATATGAAGCTTCACTGTGAGCTCCTTTGGTTCTGCCAGACCGGGTACCTTATGAAAGATAATAGTATGGGTACCAATTAAACGCTCTTTTAACCTTGATTTTCTCTCTTTGTACTGTGTAGTCGGCAATGACACTGCCAATTGGTCAATGGTATAGTCAATATCCACTTCATCTGTCTGCTGAAGTGCTGCATGATAAGCTGCCAATCCAAAGAGAAGCAGATAAGTTCGGTCTTCATCAACCTTTTGATTATTAAAAGCTGTTAGACTAACGTCCTTTTGCTTGGCGGCTGCTTTTCCAATATAAAAGATTTCTCTTCGATCCTTTACTGCCTGGCTTTTCACCTCAACAATGAGGTTCTCTTCAAAAATAACATCTTCATCATCATACGGTACCTCATAAAACTCATCATCAAAAAGTGCAATCGCATTGGGAAGCTGGTACTCGGATACCACTCCGCTATCTGAAGCCAAAGCTTTATACCAGCTGTTCCCTATATCAACGGCAAGAAAATTTTGTCTATCCATTTTTCCCTCACTCCTCCTTTTGAATCTTATGCTGGGTAGGAGTCCAGTTGTGCCCGTACTCCATCAATTTTTTTAAAGAATGCCTAAGAAAAGAAGAGAAATTCCACGTTTGTACTACTGCAATAGACCATGGAAATGCATAGGATAACTTGAACCTAAAATCAAGGGAGGAAAACAAGAATGAATAAAGATAAAGATTGTGTAGACTTTCATACCTCAGCACATATGGGAGAGTGTGAGAATGTTCGATCAAACCCTATTACAACTCCTGGTGCATCAGCTATTATAAGGGTACCTGTAACACTTGCAGAAAGAACAATTAGAACAAATCTGGTTGCTAACATTAAATTCCCAGAACCTGTTCTGGAAATTAAAGATATTAAAAAGAGAGTAAAAATTGTCCAATGCCGTCTGCTTCTTCCGGGAATCCCGGAAAGTGCTGATCCCGCAACTATTTTTGCAAGAAGAGACTTAAGGTTATTTTTAAAAGGTTTTGTACGCAAAAATATACAATATGCATCCCCGTGTCCAAATTCTACAGATGAGTGTGTATCTTCTGTCATGAAGTCATTAACAACTGATATACCTTTTGAATGTGTAACGACAATAGCCGGCACAGAATTTATTAACCCGCCACAATTGCCATTCATTAATACTCGAGAGGAATTCGATATTTACAGAGAACAAGATTTAGGGCATGGATATCCTGAAAAGGATCACCTTCTTTCCAGCGATCTTTCCCAATTCCATCAAGTAAGCACACAATTTTATAACCAAGTACCATTCTGTGAGTTAATTTCAAGCAATATTATCGAATGGGATGAAGCAACAGATAGGAAGAAGCTTCCAGGGCAGGCTCCATTTGAAGAAGGTGCCTTTCATAACATTCTCGAGAAAATGTTCCTGGAGTTCAATGTTAAGATTTTGCAAAATCAACAAGTGCCTGTCTTCATAGCCTCTCCTCCACCTACTCCTCCTGGGGTATAAACATTAATATTAGAATCCTTCCAACTTTGGCGAGGACGAAAGGATTCAGCCATGGCCCTGTTATGACTCTTGCCGAGTCATGACAGGGCCTGTTTATATTACTCTCCCTCATCAATCAATATATTCATAAAATCAGAAATTGATATTATTTTTTCCTGCATAATCTTTTAGCCATTCATCTATTTTATAGGCTGTGTTAAAGATTATTGTTGATTTTGGCACCCTGTTGATTGGAGTGGAAGGGACGAGACTCCAGCGGGAGGAGCGTGTCAAAGGGAGACCCCACAGGCGCGAATGCGCCGAGGAGGCTCCCGGACCGCCCGCGGAAAGCGAGTCCCTGAAGCGGAAATCAACAGGCAAGTTTAACAGAGCCATTTTATAAAAAATTAATTGGCAATACGCCAATTCCGCATATGCCTATGGGTAAAAGCCCAAACATAGACGTTTGTCATGCATAGTATGCAATATCTTGATTTCAGGAGGGCCCATTATGTCTGAACCACACAAAGATAAACATATGAATGAATGCGTTGCTGAAACCCGACATTGTGAATGCGAAAGCCACATTGAGCACCACCCGCATGTAAGTATTGGCAAAATAGTGACTAAGGTGCCAGTTGTGCTGGCTGAGATTTCCTTGCAAATTAATATAGATGCCTTAATCACTTTTCCGGAACCTGTTTTGGAGATTAAGGATATAAAAAAGTCAGTTAAATTAACACAATGCAGGCTTTTGCTGCCAACCAACAAGCTGTTTATAAAAGGTTTTGTCCGTAAGAATATTCAATATGCGACCCCGTGCCCAGATATTGAAATGCATACTGCAAAAACAGTTGCATCGGAAATACACTCTTATACTGTCGATGTCCCCTTTCAATGTGTAACAGAAGTAAAAAAGTTTTTAACCTGTCCGGTTATGCCGGAAACCAACCATAGAAATGAATTTGATTTCCTAATTTCCAAGCCGCTCCCGCACGGGTATCCCGAAAAAGATGAATTGCAGACTAAAGATCTGTCACAATTCCATCAAGAAAGCATACAACATTATAACGAATTGCCATTTTGTGAGCTGGTTTGCAGCAAAATCATTGAATGGGATGAAGCAATTGACCGTCACCCGCTTCCAAAAGGCGGAGGTCCAATCGGTGAGGGATATTTTACTAAAGTGGAAGAAAAAATGGTTTTGGATATAACGATTAAAGTCCTGCAGAAACAGCAAATCAAAGTTAGGTCCACAACCAATGATGATGACCATGACTGCTTCCACCACTGTGACTAATTTTATACAAAGAGAATGATCTTAAGAGAATGATCTTAAAGGTAAGGAGGGGGATTGGAGAGGATGCTTTTTAAAAGCAGCACCTTCCTGAGAATATGAGTGACATGAGAAAAGCATATAATCGGATTTACAATACCCATACAATAAGTGAAATGCCTCCCGCACAACATCAGCAGTTCTTTTTTTCAGGGGAAGAAAAAAGAAGCAGTATCAAGCCAGAAAAAAAACTGGAGGAACCAAAGTCTTCACGCAGCCAAGGGAAAAAAAAACAGTCCATTTTTGCTCCAAAAGCAGGAGCGGTCCCATTCATTTTACCGCCTCCAAAAGTGGAAGCAATGCAGGTGAGTCGTTCTGAGAAGCAACAGACAGAAAAGGCTGAACCAAAGCCTGAACCAAAGCCTATATTAGCGCAGTCTTTCCCTGAGAAAGAAAAAAGTATAGTTCTAAAAAGAAAAGGTGCACGTATTCCCGACAAATTAAAAGATATGCTTACGCCCTTTTCTCCTATGCTCAGCTGGTCTCCTTCTTTACCAAGCAAATTTTCAAACAGCTTTATTTATAAATCCGATAAACCAGATAATCATGTACAGGTGATCGAAACAGACCAAGAACAAAATTCTGAGCCTGAACTTATCAATGACGCTTTAAAGGAATCCGTTGATAACTTAAATATTCAGGAGCAGGCTTTTAATGATCTGGAGGACATCATTCCAGAAGAACACGCGAAATTAATAGAAGAATTTACTGCTGAACTTGAAGAAACATTTGAAACCATTTTGAATGCGGAAGAAAGTAAAAACATACCAGCTGAACCCGAATGGGCTGTGGATACTTCTGAACTTGAAAATGAATTTTCATCATTATTAGAGGAAAATGCAGCAATTGATATAGAAAGCTCAGAAGAGAATATCCAGATCGATGAATCTTCTTCCCACTCTCCAAATCCTTCTTCTTCATTAGAGGAAGAGTTCATTTCTATGCTTGAAGAATCTTCATCAGATTCTTCGAGCGATTTTTCAAACCAGGATGAAGTCTTTGCCCTGCTTGCAGAGTCCTCTTTTAGCGAAAATGAATCATCCGCTATTAAAGAAACAGACCAAAACACAATAGATTTTGTTATAGAGGAATCATTCATATCAAATGAAGAATCCGTTTCCAGCTTTGAGGAACAAACAGTATATAAAGAAGAAACTGTTCAAGAATCAGAAAGCACTAGTACTTCTAATCATGATTTCTCTGAAGAATCCTCCTATGAAGGAGAATTTTCAAGCCTTTTGAAAAAAGCCTGGTGCATGCTTGACGAGCAGTCTGCTGAAGAATCCAGTTTACAGCATAAAGTTTTGGCTATACTGGAGGAATCCTGTTCTACGCAGGAATTTATGAAGATGTTAAAAGAAGCCCATCATTCAGAACCGGAATCGGAAATTGAAAATAAAAAATATCAAAAAATATCATTATTATTAGAAGAATTTTCAGCTATGCTGCTAGGTGATGAATCAAAAGATGATCTGGCCGAGTATCCAGATGAATCATCTTCCAGTTTAAAGGAATCAAAATCAGAAAGCAGCGACTTAACGGATCAATTCACTTCCGAACTCGAATCCTCTGCTAAAACTGAAAGCTGTGAGGAATCTTCTTCCTGCAGAGATGAGGAGTCATCCAGCCGCTATATAGAACAGGAGCAAAACGACCTGGATTTTCACGATCATTGTTCAGAATCATGCCATCCGGGTCCCATTGTGAAGTTGCCTGTTTTAGTCGCCAAATCTGAGGTGGAGATTAATATATTTGATTGCCTGCCAATAGACGTTCCAGCAAAATGCATAACAAAAATGGAATGGACAGTGGAATCATTGCGCTGCCTGACGCTTCTCCCTTCTAATACTGTGTTTGTAAAAGGGGTCCTTACAGCGGAAATTCAGTATGTTATGAATGATAAATTACACATGAAAACGTCACAACTACCTTTTGAGAAAACAATCAATCTTGAATGGCTATGCAAGCCTGAAATGCCTATATCAAATGCTAAAAGTGAGTTTACGTTTCAAACCGAAAACAGCCAGGATGTCCATTATGAATTTTGCCAGAAATTCACTGAAGAAATTAATTGCCAGCTTAAAAGCATTCATGTTGTATGGCATCATGATAAGTCTGAGCCGGAGAATAAAAGTCTTGGTATCCAGGGTCAGGCGGTATTGTATGTGGATTTTTTGCAGGAGCAGTATCTGACTTTATAAAGGTTAATAAAAGAGTGTTTTTGAATTGGGTTATTAATCTTTGGATTAATTAGAAAAATTAGGAACAACTAAAATGCAAAATATATGTTCGACTTTAATCTACTTTTTGAATTTATAATAGAAAGAGGTATCCCAATAGTATTGGGATACCTCAGACTGTCGACAAACTCG
>NZ_JAGGQS010000054.1:0-13934 GCF_018613175.1 Bacillus sp. ISL-47
ACGAGGAAAATCAAAGGCGGAAAACGAAATGGGCCTCGCGTTAATGGCGGTGAATTTAAGAAAATTCACTGCCAACCACTAAGGTAACAGAATGTCATACTCCTAAAAATAGAAAAAGGTGAATTTGAGCAAGCTCAAATTCACCTTTTTTATTATTCGAAGCTAGTTATGTCCCAGCCTCTTTTTATTTTAGATTGGGAAATTCCTGCTGGCGCAAAGCTTCATACACCAATATAGCAGCTGTATTCGAAAGGTTGAGTGAACGAACATGATCATTCATTGGTATTCTCAAAAAGTGATCTTTATTTGTTTTTAGCAGATCTTTTGGTAAACCTGTTGTTTCTTTTCCAAACATAAAATAATGTTCCTTTGATCCATCACTAAAATCAAAGGATGAATGTGTTTTTTCACCAAAGGTCTCAATATAGTAAAACTCACCTTGATTTTTTGAAAAAAAGTCATCCAATGAGTCATAATACGTTATATTTACAGATTCCCAGAAATCAAAACCTGCTCGTTTTATCATCTCTTCATCTGTAGAAAAGCCAAGTGGCCGGATTAAATGCAAGGCTGTATCCGTTGCAGCACAAGTAAGTGCAATATTTCCGGTATTAGCGGGAATATCTGGTTGATATAATACAACATGTATGGCCAAGAATAGTCACCTCTATTTTTATAGTACCCTCCAAATTATAGCATATTGTTTGGAAATCTAAGCACTCGCACTAACGGGCATAAATTTCAATCCATCATTGGAAAATGGTGCTTAATATCACAGACTAATTTTTCCTAACCATTAGTATAAGAAGTAGATAGGACTATTAAAATAGCTTAAATACCCTAAATGGGCGGTGAACGGAAAAGGAAAATTAAATGATGGATCTTTGAGTGAAAATGAATGAAAGGCTTGAAAGAATGGATACCATGCTGGATGGTATGTTCAGTCTTCATAATTTCTTCATATTTATTTGTTATTGTTAACTGAGTATAGTAAAAAGAGATGATTTGAATAAGGATGTGAAAACGATGAAGATAAAAATAGTTCTGGCTGCTTCACTTATTTCTATTATTTTAGCTGGCTGTGGACAGGCAGATTCAAATGATGAGGATGCTGTTAAACCTGACGATATCAAGGCATTAGTGAATGATTACAGTGTTGGAAACATAAAGAGCGGGTCTGCATCTATTACCTCGGAGCAGCTGCTCGTTAAAGAAGCAGATGGTGACGAATTAGCCTACGATCTGCCGAAAGAAGAGTTTTTCGTTTCAATTGCCCCTTATGTTAATGAAACTCACCCTTGAACGAATCATAGCTTGACAGGTTGTCAAGGCGAATTAACTGAGAAAGAGTTTGAGGTATATATTGAAGATTCGGAAGGCAATGTGATTTTAAATGATAAGGTAAAATCCCAAGCTAATGGGTTTTTCGATCTATGGCTCCCAAGAGATCGAACTTATCAAATAAAGATTAAACATGATGGAAAAGCTTCAGAAGCAGAAATCTCAACTTTTGAAAATGACGCTACTTGTATTACTACGATGCAATTAACTTAAAGGAGCCTGCCGTATAACTGAAGGTTTCTGCTTTGCGAATGATTGCTTCATTCTCATTAAAGGATGTATTCTTTAAGTCCAGCTGCCACTAGGCAGCTTTTTTTGCTTCCGTCAAAAATTGAAAAGTCTATCCAGTGGTGAGTTTTTGTTTTTTTCCCAAATGCAATATCAAAACGCCAACTCGTTTCAAAGGATTAAGCTTGAAACCACGAAGAAAAGAGGGTTTTAGTGCAACGTAAAGATGGGACCCAGGGCTGTCATTATGGCAGCTTTTTAATATTGTGCTAACGGGCAGGTTACCTGAAGGAATATGGTTAAGTGATATTTACGGAAGTAGATATGATTGCATAAAAAATATTCCGAATATTACCATAAAAGATGATACACTATAATAAAGGAGGGCTATAGAATGGAGTTTAAATTTGGGAACTTTGGTATTGTTCTACCCCCTTTACACATTACAGTTATAGCAATAATTATTATGTTCTTTTTAGTAAGGTGGAGCAAGCAATTAGAGACTCGACGATTTTCGGTTTTCTTTTACTTTCTGATTAGCACTTACATTGCTCCAATTTTCTCTCACAGTACAAAAGAAGGTATCTTTCAGCTATGGATTCCCTTGGGATTTATAGTAGTTTTCTTTTACTTGTTTCGCAGCAAAAGAAACCATCCGTCTAAAATGAAAGCGAGTATTTTAGGACTTTGCATAGCGTTATATCAGATATTTCTTCATTATATAGCGTGATTTTTGATCGTTCACTAACGGGTGCTTATGTAAGATCAGCTGCGGGGCTTTTCGGTATAAGTAGTTGTCATGACATTAGGAAAGTCCATGGTGATAATAAGTTGGCTGTTATAGATCCACCTCTATTTTTTTTATTGCCTGCCCCTGACTGTATATACAGGGACAGGATTTAGTAAACCTTATTATTCATAGCAATACTGCTTAATTAATCTGCTTGCCTTGGTTTGACTGATTCCAAGATCACTTGCTACCTTTCTGGTTGATTTATGAGTTTCATATGATTGCCTGACCATCATTCGTTTCGTCTCGTCGATAGCTTGATCCAGTGTAGCAGATGTAGTAGATGGGTAGAAAGCTTGATCGATATTTTCTGTAATCATGTCAGGGAGATCCGATACTTGAATGATAGAATTGCTGATAATGACTAACCGTTCGATTAAGTTTTCGAGCTGGCGCACATTTCCCGGCCAGGAATAGTGAGTAAGGATATTTAGGCATTCTTCAGAAATGACTTTATTGTCGTTATATTTTTGGTTGAATTTATTCAGAAAATTGTAGGTGAGCGGAATGATATCTTCTCTTCTTTCCCTTAATGGCGGCAGGTGAATGTCTATTACATTTAAGCGATAAAACAAGTCTTCTCTAAATGATTTGTTTTGAATCATAGTCTGCAGATTTTGATTGGTAGCGGCAATGATGCGGACATCGACTTTCTTCATTTCGCTGCTTCCTACAGGGATAAACTGTTTTTCCTGAATAAGCTGGAGAAGCTTAGCCTGCACGGAAAGGGGCATTTCGCCGATTTCGTCCAGGAAGATCGTACCTCCATCCGCTGCTTCTATTAATCCTCGTTTTCCTAACTTATTTGCCCCGGTGAAGGCACCCTTTGAGTAGCCAAATAGTTCAGACTCCAATAATTCTTCCGGAATGGCAGCACAATTAATGGCAAGAAAGGGTCCTTTATGTCGATTGCTGACTTTGTGAATATATTGAGAGAAGGCACCTTTTCCAGTTCCGGATTCTCCTAGAATAAGTATATTTGAATCTGTTGGTGCTACTTTTTTGCAAAACTCCAATATTCCTTTAATCTCCCCGCTATTGGTCACAATGGTTATTTCCTCATCCTCATCATGCTGAGTTAATTTTGACTCACTTTTATCCTCTCTCGCATTCATCATTTTCATTTTTTGTATTTCCGTAGATGTGATGACAACCAGTTCAATTTCACTTTTATTATTTAAAATCGGGATCGCCGTAGTCATCAGCTCTGCCCCAATATAGGTCTGCTGTCTCATATAGCACGGCTCTTTCCGCCGATATACTTCAGGTACAATAGAAGGTTTCCAGTAGCCTTTTTCAAAAAGTTCCACATTGTACTTTCCAATGATATCCCTTGGCTTAAGTCCATAATGCCTCTCACATACCTTATTCACATATAAAATCCGCATTTCTCCATCTAAAACAAAGATTTCATCAGAGGAATAATCGAGAATTTTTAATAACGTTTCCAGTGTCATTTCTACATTACTCGTATTTGTTGGCATTTTCATTCTTTGAACACCCTCTTGAGTCATTTTTGGTTCAACTAAATCTACTAATTGAGTTCATTTTAACTCAATTAGTATCCCTTTTCAGTAAATTTAAAATTTTTTGCTTTATTGTCAAGGGTTTGCACTGTTGGCACAGTAATTGCATTAAAAAGTGTATAGAACGACATAAAGGAGGTTCAGTAATGGGAAATTCCCCTGATGCTTTCGATATCACTATTATCGGCGGAGGCCCTGTTGGTTTATTTACCGCTTTTTATGCGGGGATGCGCCAGGCTTCAGTCAAAGTGATTGAGAGTCTTCCGCAGCTGGGCGGCCAATTATCAGCACTATATCCTGAAAAATATATTTATGACATCGCTGGTTTTCCAAAGGTAAGAGCGCAAGAATTGATCGATAACTTGTTAAAGCAGATGAATCAATTTAATCCGTCTGTCTGTTTAGGCGAAGCTGTCGAAGCTATCGTCCGCCAGTCTGATCAATCATTTGTGATTCACACGAATAAGGGCACCCATTATTCAAAGGCCGTAATTATTACAGCGGGGAACGGTGCTTTTCAGCCGAGGAAATTAAACATCGAGAGTGAGAACAAATTTGAAACTAAAAATCTTCACTACTTTGTTAAAGACTTACAGCAGTTTGCCGGCAAAAAGGTTGTACTCTTCGGCGGCGGAGATTCAGCAGTTGACTGGGCTTTGATGCTGGAGCCAATCGCCGAAAAAGTAACCCTGATTCACAGGAGGGATAAGTTCCGGGCGCATGAGCATAGTGTGGAACGTTTGATGGAGTCCAAAGTAGAGGTGTTGACGCCTTATGTGCCAGTGGAGCTGGCTGGGGCAGATGAAATAGAACAAGTGATGGTGAAAAACACAAGCAGCGGGGAAAAAATGGCCATCCCAGCTGATGATGTACTCGTTAATTTTGGTTTTGTATCCTCACTGGGGCCTATTAAGGATTGGGGTTTGGAAATAGAGAAAAATGCTATTCTGGTAAATTCCAAAATGGAAACGAATATTCCCGGGATTTATGCAGCTGGTGATATCTGTACCTATGAAGGGAAAGTAAAGCTGATTGCCAGCGGATTTGGGGAGGCGCCGACTGCTGTCAGCAATGCAAAGGTTTATATTGATCCAGGCTCAAAAGTACAGCCGCTTCATAGTACAAGCATTATGGCGAGTAAGGAAAAAACTGGTTCATTCATTTAAATTAAAAAAATTCATTTAAGAGGGAGATATATCATGACTGCTTACAATAAAGTGCAAAATGCAGCAAACCGTACATTCGAAAGAACATTAACGTATGACAAATACACTGATCCGAAAGTTTTAGAAAAAGAGATGGACCTTGTGTTTGCAAAGTCCTGGCAGCTGGTAGGACACGTTAGCCAGGTGGAGAAGGCTGGGGATTTCTTCACTGCTGAGGTAGCCGGGGAGCCTATTATCGTAAATCGCGGTAAAGATGATATCGTTCGTGCGTTTTACAATGTTTGCCCGCATCGGGCGACAAAGCTTGAAAAAAATGAAGCCGGAAATAAGAAGATTCTTCAATGTGCTTATCATGGGTGGACTTTTAAGCTTGATGGCCAGCTGAATAAAGCGCCTAACTTCAAAGGGGAGGATGAGGCATGTGTAAAGGATGCCTGTCTGCGTTCAGTAAGGATGGAAATTTTGGAATCACTCATTTTTGTTAATTTGGATGACCATGCAAAGCCATTAAGTGAGTCATATGGAGATTTCTTCGAAAGATTAAGCAAGAATACGTTTTTAAGTGACCTAAAAAGAACAAGCCAAAAAACACGTATCTTCAAAGCAAACTGGAAAGCTTTTATGGATAACTACTTGGAGTGTGACCATTGCCATGTTGCTCATCCAAGCTTTGTGGCGGCACTTGATATGAATGATTACCAGATTATTACGTGTGAGAATTATTCCATGCAAGGAACGGTTGTCAAGCCGGATAAAAAGTATGGAACGGTTAATTTAAATGAAGCGGAAATGCAAGGCGGCCAATTCTACTGGTTATGGCCAAATCTGATGCTGACCATTTACCCTGGACCAGGCAATATGGCTACCATTCAAATCATTCCGATTGATCATGAAACATCCATGGCTGTCTATACTTACTACTTCCGCGATGAAAACCTATCCCAGGCAGAGAAGGATTTAGTGACTTTTGCGGAGCAAGTCCGTTCAGAGGATATTGAACTGGTCGAATTGGAGCAGATTGGATTCCGTTCACGAGCGTTCAATAAAGGTAGATATTCGTCTTCAGAGAAGGCAATCGTTCAATTTCATGAAATGGTATTGGAGGCCCTAAATGAGTAAATTAACCGGAGTTCAGCCAAAGAAAAAGTA
This sequence comes from Bacillus sp. ISL-47, assembly GCF_018613175.1. NCBI lineage: Bacteria > Bacillati > Bacillota > Bacilli > Caryophanales > Bacillaceae > Bacillus > Bacillus sp. ISL-47. Next base: position 6,201 of record NZ_JAGGQS010000054.1, read on the forward strand.
CCTGATGATTAACGGAGAAAAAGTAGAAACAGATCAATACGGATCCCTCTATTCACCTTATTCAGGTGAAGAAATTGCTCAAATCGCGATGTCCAATAAAGAACAGACTGAAATGGCCATTAATGCTGCATACGAATCCAGACATTTAATGGCAAAGATGCCAGCCTATAAGAGAGCTGAGATTTTAGAAAAAGTGGTTTCCCTTTTGACTGAAAAAGCAGATGAAGCTGCAGCGATTATTACCCGCGAATCTTCTAAACCGATCATGTTTTCAAAAGCGGAGGTGGCCAGAACGATTGAAACGTATAAATTTTCGGCTGAGGAAGCGAAGCGCATTCACGGGGAAACAATTCCGTTTGATGCTGCATCAGGCGGTGTCGGCCGCATTGGCTATACATTGAGAGAACCGATTGGGGTCATCGGGGCCATCACTCCTTTTAACTTCCCTATGAATCTTGTAGCTCATAAGGTAGGTCCGGCGATTGCAGCCGGGAATACAATCGTCTTAAAGCCAGCCTCGCAGACACCGCTCTCAGCGTTGTTTATAGCGGAATTATTTGAAGAGGCAGGCCTTCCGCCAGGGGTGCTGAACGTTGTAACCGGTCCTGGTAGTGTAGTGGGAGAAGAAATTGTCAGGAATGACCGCGTCAGCATGGTCACCTTTACAGGCAGCCCGGAAGTTGGGATTGGGATCCGCAATAGGGCAGGATTAAAGAAAACGACATTGGAGCTGGGTTCTAACTCAGCACTAATCATTGATAAAGATACCGATATTGATCAAATGATTGACCGCTGCATTATGGGGGCTTTTTCGAATCAGGGCCAGGTTTGTATTTCGCTTCAGCGCATTTTTGCACATGAAGATATATATGAAGAGTTCACAGAGAAATTTACTCAGGCTGCAAAGCAGCTGAAGGTTGGCGATCCGCTTGAACCGGATACGTATATTTCTTCATTAATTTCAAAAGGAGAGGCTGATCGAGTACTAGGCTGGATTGAGGAAACAAAAAGCAGCAGCGCAGAGATTGCGGCTGGCGGAAGCCTTCGAAATGGAGTACTTGAGCCTACGATCATTACGAATGCCGAGCATGATTTAAAGGTGTCCTGCCAGGAAGCATTCGCACCCATTGTTGTTGTAAATAAATTCCATTCGATGGAAGAAGCGGTTCAGCAGGTTAACAACTCACGGTTTGGTCTGCAAGCCGGAATTTACACAAACAATGTGAAACATGCCATGTATGCTTCACAGGAACTGCATGTGGGGGGTGTCATTATCAATGATGTGCCAACCTACCGTGTTGACCAAATGCCATATGGCGGTGTAAAGGAAAGCGGAACCGGGCGTGAAGGCATTAAGTATGCAGTAGAAGAAATGACCGAAATGAAATTAATCGTTTGGAATAATAACTAAGGACGAAGGGAGATTTCTGTGAAAAATTATAAAATTGCCGTTATCGCTGGAGATGGAATCGGACCTGAAGTGATTAGCGAAGGAATCAAAGTGCTGAATAAAGTGGCAGCGATGGATTCTGGCTTCCGTTTTGACTTCACTTATTTCCCTTGGGGCTGTGAATTTTATGCGAAGCATGGAAAAATGATGGATGAAAATGGCATGGATGTTTTGAAGGAGTTTGATGCCATATACTTGGGGGCGGTCGGGTTTCCCGGCGTCCCTGATCATATCTCTTTATGGGATCTGCTTTTAAGAATCCGCAAAGAGTTTGATCAATATGTGAATGTCCGGCCTGTACAATTGCTGAAAGGGGCAAAAACTTCCTTAGTGGATGTAAAACGGGAAGACGTCAATATGCTATTTATCAGGGAAAATAGTGAAGGTGAATATTCTGGTGCAGGTGAATGGCTGTTTAAGGGACAGCCTAATGAAATTGTCCTGCAAAATAGTGTATTTTCCCGTAAAGGGACGGAAAGAATCATCCGGTATGCGTTTGAAACAGCCCGTAAAGAAGGAAGGTCTCTTACAAGCATATCGAAAGCGAACGCCTTAAATTATTCAATGGTTTTCTGGGATCAGGTTTTTGAAGAAATAAGCGCTGAGTACCCTGATGTCGAAACAGCCTCCTACCTGGTCGATGCCGCAGCCATGCTGATGGTTAAGGATCCAAAGAGATTTGAAGTGATCGTCACATCCAATTTATTTGGTGATATTTTAACAGACTTGGGAGCTGCGATTGCAGGAGGAATAGGGCTTGCAGCTGGTGCCAATATTAATCCTGAAAGAAAATATCCATCCATGTTTGAGCCTATTCACGGCTCAGCTCCTGATATTGCCGGAAAGGGGATTGCCAACCCGCTTGCTTCCATTTGGTCTGTCAGTCAGATGCTGGACTTTTTCGGTTATGAAAGCTATGGGAAGCACGTACTCGATGCATTGGAAGAGCTGCTGATTGAGAATCAGGTTCTGACACCTGATATGGGTGGAACAGCTTCTACAAGCGAAGTGGCAGATCGAATCATTGACCTCTTTGATACCCGTATATCAGCGGGGAAAATAAGGGCTTAAAGGTCAATAGATATCATAGGAAGAAGAAATTTTCTTCCTATGGTATAGGTTGATTTTTCCCCTAATTCTTTTATACTTAACTTTTATTAGCAGGGTGATTTAAACCTATTGTCACCTTATAAAAGCAAGAATGCTGATGCACCGCTAAGTGACTGATAAAATGAAATTCTGACCGATATATCTAGAAAGTGACCGATAAAATAAAAATCTGACTGATATATCGAAAAAGTGGCTGATATATCTGAAATTTGACCGATAAAGCTGACATTGTGACGGATATGCCTCAACGAATCTATTAAATGACCAAAATAATAGTGAAATAAAAAAATAGAATCCTGCATTTTTAAAGGAAAGAGCACAATTTTTTACGAGCCTGTTCGATTTACCTCCGCGACGAGGGTTCAATCTCAAAAGTAAAGTCTCGTTGGTCTTTAATTTCTTTTTTTGGAAAAATAGGAAACCGCTTACATTAAAAATACTGAAAATTCGATATTTGAAAAGAGGAGTGTTGGCATGAACGGTAAAAGAACTGTATTTTTTTCCTCGTTAGCTATAAGTTTGGTCTTCATAAGTATAGGGGTCTTTGCCCCAAAGCAAATGGAAAGCTTCTCAAATAACTCTCTGGAATTTATCTATAACAATCTGGGCTGGTTTATTCTTGCTAGTGTCTTTTTCTTCTTTGCCTTTTGTATGTATATTGGACTCTCCAAGTTTGGGCAAATTAGGCTGGGTGAAGACCATGACAGGCCTGAATACAAAACAGCTACATGGGTAGGAATGCTATTTAGCGCTTCTATTGGCATAAGCCTGGTATTTTGGGGTGTCGCAGAGCCCGTTTCATACTATATTGATCCTCCTTTCGGAAAAGGTTCTTCAGAAGAGTCCGCAAAGCTGGCCATGCAGTTTGTTTATCTTCATTGGGGAGTCTCTGCTTGGGCGTGTTACGCTGTAGTAGGTGTTTCTTTGGCCTTTTTCCAGTTCCGCAAAAAGCTTCCTGCATCTTTAAGTTCTGTTTTTTATCCTCTAATGGGCGACAAAATTAGAGGCCCTTTTGGCAAGCTGATTGATGTTATGGTTATTCTATCCATTGTTATTGGAATAGCAACTTCCCTTGGCTTTGGTACATTGCAAGTGAATAGCGGTATGAATTATCTATGGGGTATACCAGTGAGCTTCTACTCTCAAATCGCTATTATTTTGGTTGTAAGCTTAATCTATGTAGGTTCAACAGTTTCAGGCCTCCATGGAGCTATGAAAAACCTTTCGAACCTGAATATGATACTGGCATTTGCGTTATTGGCATTCATCCTGTTTCTGGGGCCGACCCAATCCATCTTAAAGATCTTCTTTCAAGGCATAGGGGATTATGCTCAAAATTTCATTGGGATGTCGTTTAGGACAGAACCCTATAGTGAGGGATCCTGGATTGCGAGCTGGACACTGTTTTATTTTGGCTGGTGGATTGCCTGGGCTCCGCTTGTCGGCAGTTTCGTAGCCAGAATCTCAAAGGGAAGAACCATCAAAGAGTTTATGATCGGGGCTATCTTCATTCCTGTTATTGGAGCATTCTTCTGGTTTGCTGTAATGGGCGGCTCAGCCATTGACCTGATTCAAAACATGGGGGAAACAGCCATTGCAACAGCCGTATCTACAGACGTAACCTCTGCTTTGTTTAAGTTTTTTGAGTATTTTCCTATGAGTGTATTTCTAAGTATTTTAGCGATGGTGCTTGTACTCGTTTTCTTTATAACTTCTGCCAATTCAGCCGTTTTTGTATTAGGGATGATTAGTGAAAACGGGAATCCTAACCCATCTCACCCAACAAAAGTAATATGGGGCGTTGTCATTGCAGCCGTCTCATCAGTATTAATTATGACAGGCGGGCTGTCTGGATTACAGTCAGCATTAGTGGCAACCTCTATTCCATTAGCCGTTCTCATGCTTGTCATGTGTTATTCAACTTACAAAGGATTGAAGGATGAGTTAAAAACCATGGGAGTCAGCAAAGATCACCAGGAGCATATAGTGGATATAAGAAAAAAGATCACAACTAAAAAAGCATAAGATCGGATCTTATTAAAAAAGTGCCTGTCTCTTATCTGAATGATGAGACAGGCACTTTTACGTATTATTTTATTGGCTTTGTTTAACCGACTCTCGAGGTAAAAAGGGGGCAGGTGCCGCTATTTTCCTGTTCAGTATTTTGACCGGCTTGTTTTTTAGAATTGAAAATAAGAAGCAGCCTGCAATCACAATGACACTGCCTGCACCCTGAATCCAAGTCATTTTTTCTCCTAAAAAAGCAAATGCCAGAACGGCTGTAAAAACGGGATTAAAGTTCAAGAACAATCCTGATGTGTTAGGGCCAAGTTTCTTCACTCCGATGTTCCAAAGGACCATACACAGAACAGTTGAAACCAGGCCAGTATACAAAATGGATTGAATAAAAGAAGCATCTGGATTCGTTACCTTGAAGCTTGAAATGTTAAAAGGAAGCAGGACAATAAGCCCGAAAATGCCGGAGTAAAGGATCGACATCATCGGTGTGACGGTGGCCATCGCCCATTTGCTGCAGACCGAATAAACTCCCCACATGCCCACAGCTGCCATCATATAGAGATCCCCCATATTGAAATGCAACGAAAATAATAATTCCAAGTTCCCTTTTGAAAGGACGAGCAAAACGCCAAACAGTGAGATGAACATTGAAAGTAATTGGAGCGAGTTAATCTTTTCCTTTATAAAAAAGAAAGAGAATGCTGCAATGGAAAACATATTTAATGTGGAGATTAAACCAACGTTCGTTGCCGATGTTTTTTCCAGAGCCATGAACTGCAGTGCCTGAAACAGTGCTACACCAGTGATCCCCATTAAAAACAAAGGCAGGATGGATGCTTTTGGTGGGAACAGCTTTCTTTCCTTCCGCCATACAAGCGGGATCAGAAAGATAACCGCAATCGCCCACCTTAAAATGGTCAAGGCAGCAGGAGAAGCGTGCTCCACAAGTGTCTTTCCCACAATAAAATTACCGCCCCAAAGAAAGCTGGTTAATAGCAATAAAGAATAATATTTCACTCAGTTAGCCCCTTTTCTTTTCAAATGGCTGTTTTTCTCATAGAATGTTGTTTTTTCTTATGAATTTAGCCCGTTGATTTCCGCTGCAGGCACTTGCTTTCCGCGGGGAGGAACGGGAGCCTCCTCGGTTTCACCTGCGGGGTCTCCCGCTCCCTCTCCTCCCGCAGGAGTCAATTGCCCTCCGCTCCAATCAACTCAGCGAATTGAACTAAGTATAAATAAGCAACAAACCTTTACGGAAACAGCCTTTTATATAAAGAATTAGAGCCATTGTGCACAATGACATTATCTATATGAATTATTTTAACATTTCTCTTCATGAACAAAAGAACATTCTGTATAATTGGATTAATTCAAAATAAATGTAAGTATTATAGATTATAAGTTTAAAAAATTCATTTTAAGCATGTGGTTTTGCGCGTTTTTGGAATAATTGAAAAGGGCTGATGGATGGTGGAATCGATTGTAAGCAAGGTTTTGGATCATGTAGATGTAAAAATTTTGGATTTGCTTCAAAAGGACGCACAGCTAAGCAATCTGGAGCTTTCAAAGCGGGTTAACTTATCGGCCCCAGCTGTACATGCAAGAATCAAGCGGTTAGAGGCGGAGGGTTATATCAAAAAGCAGGTCGCCATTTTAAACCATGAAAAACTGGGCTTTGATCTATTGTGCTTTGTGTTTATGAGCACCAATCTGCATCAGGCTGAAAAACTGGAATCTCTGGAGAAAACATTGGAATCAATGGAGGAAGTCCTGGAGTGCCATTGTTTAACAGGTGAGTATGATTATCTATTAAAAGTGGCCTGTAAGGATCGCAAGGGGCTTGAGATGTTCATTAGAAGGCTCAATGAATTGGGGATTACCAAAATACAAACCAGTTTGGCGTTGCGGGAGATTAAGGATTCGACGGTGCTCCCGATAGGCGGGAAGTAAAGTGACCTTAGAAGATAATCAGGCGAAAAGCGCGCCTAATCTCTTTATGCTGCACTTTTTGTGAAAAACAAGCAAAAAAAGAGCCTAGAAATTCCTAAGCTCAAGGATAATAGGGGGTCAACTTGTGATAGTTCGACCAATTTAATTTTACTCTATTCTGAACATTATTTCAACTGATTAAAGTATAAACGCATAAAAGTGTTGGTGTGATAAAGTTTAGTTGTTTTCTAGAGAGGCAATTAGGAGTGGCCTCTCTACTTATTTTAACCTCCTATATGAATAGTTCCTTTTTAAAACCCATAGGTGCTAAGGTCTATATCCATAACCAAATGAAAATAAGAAACTAAAAAAGATAACGAGAAAAGCGGCAGGAATTGAACTTATTGCAATAAGTACCTTTGCCTTCCTGCTTTGAGCCTTAGTAAACCATTTAAAGTAGATGAAAAGGAGGATCCCGATGAAGGGAAGAAATAAATAATTCGCGATTGTGTAAACCCAATCTGTATTTTTGTCCCAATAGGCTTCAGGTACCGGACGGATATTTTCATATTGCTTGTCAATTTTATCCTTCACTGAAATGAAAATATAGGAAACGACCAAATAATAGGCAGTAATGATGCCTTTTACCCACCAGTTTAAGTATTTGTTAAATAGCACGATGATCAAAATGAGCGCCAAGGTTATAAAAAATCCTTTGTATTGTTCCAACTGAAAAACCTCCCTTCTAAAACCATATCCAAAATATGGAGAATAATCAATTCAAAACGAATTCATAATCCTCTAGCAGTCTAATATATGGAATAATATGTAAAATATTACGAAGAGACAAACGCTAGGAGGAGTTATGAAGCGTCCCATCACCTATCTTTCTTATCTCTATGTTATTACTTTCCTCCTGTTCCACCACAGTAATTAATGTGGACAAAATCCGCTTCAAAAAAATCCTTTGCGTTAGTGAGACCCATTTGTTATGATTACTTTACTTATAGATGAAATGGAGGTTTTCCTTTTGACAGCATCAATGAGACTAAAATACCCGCTTTTCATTCGTTAATTGAATACGTTTGAAGGCTCTGCCTATGTTCAGAGCAATGGGATTGGTCTGTCTATTTTTAAGGAAACCTGCATTTACCGGTTTTTTTAAGAGGGGATATGTCTCCCCTCTTTTTTGCGTTCTTTAAAAATAGGCTCTGTTAAATTTGCCT
>NZ_JAGGQS010000054.1:13942-113521 GCF_018613175.1 Bacillus sp. ISL-47
CTCCCGCAGGAGTCTCGTGCCCTCCGCTCCAATCAACAGGGTGCTAAAAAACAACAATAAGCTTTAACAGTGCCTAAAAATAAAAATATATAGAACCATTTGATGTAAGTGAATGTAGGTATGGCTTGTTTTTATAAAATTTAATAGAAATGAGTTGTTATCGATGAACACTGTAAATATCAATCCAAAGGAAAATTGGCTAAAGAATATCATTCTCTTTTTAAGCAGCCAGACGATATCGCTATTTGGATCGTCCCTGGTTCAATATGCGATTATGTGGCATATTACGTTAACAACAGAATCTGGTGTGATGATGACGTTGTTCATCATTTGCGGCTTTATCCCGACCTTCTTTTTATCCCCGGTTGCGGGTGTTTGGGCGGATCGCTATAACCGGAAAATGCTGATCATTTTAGCAGATGGTCTTATTGCATTTTCAACACTGATTCTCGCCATTCTCTTTTTAATGGGTTATGACGCCATTTGGCTGCTTTTTGTCATGGCAGCGATTCGTGCCCTTGGGACAGGAATTCAGACACCCGCTGTCGGAGCTATTTTGCCGCAAATTGTCCCAAAGGATAAACTGACGAAGGTGAATGGGGCAAATGGAAGCATTCAAGCTGTAATTATGTTTGTATCTCCAATGGTCAGTGCCGCTCTATTAGCAATGGCTTCCCTTGAAATCATCTTTTTTATTGATGTGATTACGGCAGCAATTGCGATTGTCACACTGTTAGCCTTTTTAAAAATCTCTGTGCATGAGAAGGCAGCGGAAAAACAGACAACGAGCTATTTCAGTGACTTTAAACAAGGCTTGCAATATGTTAATAACCATGGTTTTCTGAAGAAGTTCTTCCTATTTTTTGCCGTATTTTTTGTTTTGATGGCCCCTGCAGCCTTTTTGACACCGCTGCAGGTCACACGCAGCTTTGGCGGTGACGTGTGGGAGTTGACCGCAATTGAAATTGCTTTTTCAATAGGCATGATGGCGGGCGGAGGAATTATTGCTTCCTGGGGAGGCTTTAAAAATAAAATTATAACAATGACATTCGCAAGCCTTATTATGGGAGCCTGCACATTTGCGCTTGGGATTGTTCCGGTTTTTTGGATCTATTTAGTATTCATGGCTTTATTCGGTGTTGCCGTGCCCATTTTTAATACACCAACAACCGTTTTATTGCAGGAGAAGATCGAAGAGAACTATTTAGGAAGAGTCTTTGGGGTCATGGGTATGATCTCAACCTCGATGATGCCGATTGGAATGCTTATATTCGGACCGATTGCAGATGTCATTGACATTGAGTGGCTCCTCATTGGAACTGGCATATTGATCCTGTTGCTGGCTATATTATTAGGCCGTGACAAAACACTAATTGAAGCGGGAAAACCGGCATTGCATGCATCATAAGTTAATAGGCCGGAGTATGGTCCATTGACCAGTTGATAGAGCTGTCAAAATGGGCATACTATAAAAGTCGTAAATTTTTATAAAAAGGATACAGGAAACTCAAATTCAAACGCAGTAGCGTTCATTTAAAAAAGCAGCACCAGATGATGACTGAATTTAAACAAGTTTAGAAGACTGTGGGAGATATCTGCAGTCTTCTTTTTTATATAAATAAACCCTTCCTCGTTCACCGAATGTTCACAGCTGCGTGGGATATTTTATTTCACCATGTCCGATTGGGCGTCTCATTCATATTATATAGATGAGGGGACTGATGGAATGGAAGCTTGCAGAAAGAACTTTGCCATTCCTTCGAATGGTCCAATTTATTTTTAAAAAAGGGTGAGGGGTCACGATGAGCAATCTATTAATTAATGAAAATCCGGTTTTGATTCTTCCGTCATTGGCGGAAAAGCTGGGATTGAATGAAGCGGTGCTGCTTCAGCAGATGCATTTTTGGCTGAGGATAAGCAGACATAAAAAGGAAGGGCGCATGTGGATTTACAATACATATAAAGACTGGCAGAAGCAGATGCCATTTTGGTCGAATGCGACGATTGGAAGGACGATTCGTTCGCTTGAGGAAAAAGGGCTGCTGATCTCCGGCAATTTTAATGCAAGTAAAATGGATAAGACGAAATGGTACACAATCGATTATCAGAAGCTGGAAGAATGGAGTGCCTCCTTTGGAACCTCCGGAATGGAACATCGAGTTCATCAGGATGGAGGATTGACTATAACAGATTGCGATATCGAGGATGACAGCGTGCTGCAAGCAATACCAGAGACTACTACAGAGACTACTGCAGAGAAAAAAGATATCCCTTATGCTGCGGTTGTTGAATACCTGAATGCCAAAACCCAATCGGCTTATCGGACAGGCTCCAAGAAAACGAGGAACCTGATCCGGGCCAGGTGGCTTGAGGGATTTACGCTGGATGATTTTAAAAAGGTGATCGACCTGAAAGCGGAGGAATGGTTTCATGATCCGTACTGGAGCAAGTTCCTCAGGCCGGAGACGCTGTTTGGCACCCGGTTTGAGTCGTATTTGAATCAAAAGCGGCAGGCTAAGCGATGGCGAGAGGAGGATTTTAACCTTGATGACTAAGCGGGAGACATATACGCTGCTGGCATTGATTGCGGTTTATTATGAGCAGTTTGAGGTGAATCAGCGAAAAATTGATTCCTGGCATGAAGTGCTGCAGAGTCATGAAGTGGAGGATCTGAGGAGGAACTTGCTGCTGCATGTTAAGGAATCGCCCTATCCGCCAAAGATTTCGGATTTGGTGCGTAAATCTGCGATGGTTTCCAGAGCCATTCCTAATTGCCTGGATACAGACTGCATTGTCCCGATAGCCTGGAAGCCGGCAAGCGAAGAAGTGGTGCAGGCTGAACTGGCAAAAATGCGGGAGATTCTTGGAATCAGGAGGAGTGAAGCTTGATGCAGGGATATGGGTTGTATAGCCAGGAGGCAGAGGAAGCATTAGTCGGCGCACTGTTTTTGGAGGAAGGGCTCGTAAAGGATTGCACAGTCCGGCCGGAGCACTTATATTTAGCCAGGCTGAAGCGGCTGCTAACCCTTATTCACCAGCTTGAGGCAAAAGGCAAACCGATCGATGTAATTTCTGTTGTCGAAGAAGCCGGCCACCAAAACCTGGAAAGCATTGGCGGAATCGGTTATATCACGCAGCTTGCGGGGAGTGTGCCGACTGTTGCCAATTTCAAGTTTTACCAAGATACGGTTCTTGAATATTACCAAAAGCGCAAGGCTGTTGAGATTGCAGGCCGAATTCAGCAGAATGCCCAGACAGGAAATATTGCCGGGGTGTTGAAGGAAGGCATTCATGACCTCATGCTAATTGAAGATCGTATGGGCGATGAAGATCTTGGAGAGGTCATGCCAGCTTTGATTGAGCTTTACGAGGAGTCGGAAAGGGACTGTGGTGAAATGACCGGGATTCCTTCCGGTTTTGCGAAGCTGGACAGGCTGACCGGCGGCTTTCAGGAGTCTGACTTAATCATTGTCGGAGCAAGGCCGAGTGTCGGAAAAACAGCATTTGCCCTCAATATCGCTTTGAATGCAGCTGATCACGATATTGCACTTATTTTTTCCCTGGAGATGTCCAAAAAGCAGCTTTTGAAAAGAATGATCAGCTGCAAAGGGGAAATCAACTCGGTTAAAATGCGGAATCCGACTCGTTATTTCGGCAATGGAGATTGGGCGCATTTTTCCGGTGTCATGGGGGAGCTTGGCAAAGCTAAGCTTCATATTTTTGACCAGGCCGGAATGGACATTCAGTATGTATGGTCCAAGGTTCGAAAGGCACGCAGGAAGTACGGTGAAGATAAGCGCATATTGGTCATGATCGATTATTTACAGCTGATTATTGGGGATAGCCGGCACCAGAACCGCCAGGGTGAGATCAGCGAAATCAGCCGGAAGCTGAAGACGATGGCAAGGGATTTGAATGTCGCGGTCATTGCTCTTTCGCAGCTGAGCAGGGGTGTGGAAAGCCGCCAGGATAAACGGCCGATGCTGTCGGATTTGCGGGAGAGCGGCCAGATTGAGCAGGATGCGGATGTGATCGCCTTTTTGTACCGGGATGATTATTATGACAAAGAATCGGAACAGCAGGATACGATTGAAATTATCCTCGCCAAGCAGCGGAATGGTCCGATCGGAACGGTGCGGCTGGCGTTTATAAAGGAGATTGGGAAATTTGGGGATTTGGCAGGATGAGGTACTGAGCATAGAGTACTTGGAAAAATATTGCCGCTGTGCAATCCATTTAATGCCCATTTCACCATTTACATTTTACAAAATATAGTATAGAATAGTGCTTTAATCCGACTAATATGATGAGAAAAGGAGTGAATGGTTTGGATCAGGTAGAATTAAAAAATAATTCATCTCTTGAGTTAAAAAATCATGCTGGCAAGCAATGGATGTCTGCACCCACTACCGTGGTGACGAACCTTAATCCTGTACAGAAGCCATTTGTTGCAGCTGGCGTTTTTGCAGCTATTATTCTATTTATTTCAATTCTTAATGCAGCAAGCATCAAACATGGAGTTCTGTTTATCCTTGGAATTGCTTTGGGAATGACGCTGCTTCATGCCCGTTTCGGATTCACATCCGCTTTCAGGCGCTTTGCATCTGTCGGCAACGGACAGGGACTGCAGGCGCATATGCTGATGCTGGCTGTTGCGACGACTTTATTTGCGACTATTTTAAGCACGGGATTCAGTTTCTTTGGAGCAACGCCTAGTGCATCTGTTGCACCCGTTGGTGTCAGTGTCATTGTTGGTTCCTTCCTGTTTGGAATTGGCATGCAGCTCGGCAATGGATGTGCATCGGGCACATTATATTCCTTAGGCGGCGGCCAATCTTCCATGATTTTGACCTTGCTCGCTTTTATTGCCGGTTCGACTTTAGGTGCTTATCATTTTGCCTTCTGGATGGAAGAAACACCTGCCTTGCAGCCATTTTCACTTGCTGAGTCAACAGGGCTTGGCTACGGTGGTGCCTGGGTGGTGCAAATGGCATTGTTTGCACTGATTTACTGGATTACCTTGCAAATTGCGAAAAAGAAAAATGCGCCGATGATGAAGGCGCTGCCGACTACAACTGGCTTTAAAAAGATTTTAAGAGGCTCTTGGCCATTATTTGCAGCAGCAATTGTTTTAGCCTTATTGAATGCTTTGACGTTAACTATAAAAGGTTCTCCTTGGGGCATCACATCCGGTTTTGCTCTATGGGGCGGAAAAGCCTTAATGGCGATGGGAATCGACGTAACATCCTGGGGATATTTTGCTACAGACAAAAACCTGGCGGCGCTGAAAAGCACTGTGCTGTCTGATTCCACAAGTGTCATGAACTTTGGCATTATGCTTGGAGCCTTTATTTCCGCAGCCTTGCAGGGAACGTTCAAGCCAGGGAAAGTGAAGCCTGGCGTAGCAGGTGCAGCCATTGTTGGCGGTATTCTTATGGGTTATGGCGCACGTCTTGCTTTCGGGTGCAACATTGGCGCCTACTTCGGTGGAATCGCGTCCTTCAGCCTGCACGGCTGGGTATGGGCAATCATGGCGATGCTCGGAACAGGTGCAGCATTGTTTATCCGTCCGTTGTTTGGCTTGAAGAATCCGAAGTCTACGGATTCAGTTTGTTAATAAAAAGGCTTGGTACTCAGGTTGAGTGCCGAGCTTTTTTTTTGGATAGGATTTGGCGTCATTGTGGACTTAGCCAATAAAACCGGATAATTAGCGAATAAACTGCTGGAACTTGCAAACAAATCGGAAATCTGGCAAACAAACTACTAAATCCAGCAAAAAAGACCAAAGGCAGCAAATGATTCAGGCTCATAGTTTTTCAGAAGTGGGGACAAGTGAAGGAACGGAGTGCAATTATTGATTCAATATCCGAAAGCTGAAGACAGCAAAGAATTTTAGCAAGACTATTATCCTAGGAGAGATTAATAGAAATATTTAGAAAAATATATAATTTTAGGATAAAGTAATCTATTAATATTTCATAACTCGAAATATAATAAAGGTCAAATACAGAGGAGGGATTTTATGAAAAAGAAAAAGCTTCTCAGGTCTGCAGCTATGTTAGCCGTCATTTCTATGACTCTATCAACTTTTACCTACACGGCTGATCATGCAGTTGCGAAAGAAAAACCAGGACAGGCAGCACAAATCGAGGACCTCAAGTCTCAGCCAATTTATTCATTTGAAGAGGCGATTCGTGAGACTGTCTATGTCGAGTCCACTCTTGATTCGGATGAAAACGGAAAACCAGACAGGATTGCCGTGGATATTATTCGTCCGAAAGAAACGGAAGAAGGACTCAAGGTACCGGTAATCATGGATGCCAGCCCTTACTATGAAAGCCTTGGCAGAGGAAATGAAAGTGAAGTGAAAGACCGGGACAAAGACGGCATAAATGAGAAATTTCCACTTTTTTATGATAACTATTTTGTTCCCAGAGGCTATGCAGTGGCTTTACCCGAAATGGTCGGAACGAACCAATCAGATGGGTGCCCGACGACTGGCGGCTATGAAGAGATTGAAAGTATAAGAGTAGTCATTGATTGGATGAATGGCAGTGCGAAAGCCTGGGATGAGGACAATCAGGAAGTGAAAGCAGATTGGACAACCGGGAATGTCGGCATGATTGGAAAATCGTATGATGGTACGTTAGCCAACGGGGTTGCGGCCACTGGAGTAGAGGGATTAAAAACAATTGTTCCAATCGGGGCCATTAGCAGCTGGTATAATTATTATCGGTACGCAGGGCTTACATATTACAACAACGGTCCAGGAGGCTTGGCAAGCAGAGTTGTCACCAGCTCCCGAAAAGATGCCTGCAAGCCTGTATTTGATCGTTTGAACGCAGAAGCGGACGATCCATCAGGAGATTACAATGATTTCTGGGATGAGAGAAATTACGTTAAGGATGCAAAAAATGTAAAGGCTAGTGTGTTTGCGGTTCATGGGTTAAATGACTACAATGTTAAAATGAATCACCTTGCTGATTGGTGGACAGCCCTTTCTAAAGAAGATGTCCCGCGTAAACTGTGGCTTACCCAAACCGGTCATGTCGATCCGTTTGATTTCAGAAGGGCGGAGTGGGTGGATACGCTCCACCGCTGGTTTGATTATTGGCTGATGGATATTGAAAACGGCATTATGGACGAGCCGGCGGTTGATATTGAAAGAGGGGCAGATGTGTGGGAAACTCAATCCTCATGGCCGGATAAAGATGCTGCAAATGTTAAAATTCGTCTGGGCCCAGGAGAAAATGAACATACAAATGGCACTTTGACAACAGGTCCTGTACAGGGCAATGTAAAGCAATCGTTTACCGATAACCCGCAGCAAACAGAACAGCAGATGGTATCCAATGAAACAGTTGTAAAAAGCGACCGACTGGCTTTCCTATCTGAACCGCTTAAAGAGGATGTAAGGTTTAGCGGCATACCCGAAATCTCACTCAGGGCAAAAGTCGATAAAGAAGACTCCAATTTAACTGTTTTAATTGTAGACTATGGAACGGATACACGCATCAACCATGAAAGCCGGGGTGAAGGCATAAAAACCCTTGATACAGAAAGCTGCTGGGGAGAAAGCATTTCCACAGATGATGCGTGTTACAAAGATACAGAAAAAACCACACATACTGCATCATATGAAGTCGTTACAAGAGGATGGTTCGATCCGCAAAACTGGAAAACCATCGAGCTGGATGACTCCTTAAAAGAAGGAAAAAGCTATAAATTCGAATGGAATGCATTGCCTGAGGATTACGTATTTAAAGAAGGACACCGAATCGGAGTGATTATAGCAGGCAGTGATCGCAGACGGGCGATTCCTTCGACAACAGGTGCCACATTTGAAGTGGATCTTGGACAAAGTTTTATCAGCCTTCCAGTTGTGAATGGGAAAAAGGCAATTGGATTCTAATAGAATGGAAGGGGAAGCCTGCATCATGATGCAGGCTTTTCTTAGTGTGCCAGGCATGGCAACTATCTAGGTGGTGAAAGTCCACTGTGGGGGTACACATCGACCAACCACTAAGGAAGCGCAAGGTACTTATCGTGAGGTAAGGGCTGGAGGAAGCGTGGAATAAAATCTTGACTCGACGAACAGGAATCTGATACTAAGGCTCTATAAAGGGATTAAACTCCTAAGCAAGTTAAAGTCCAAAAGATGTGCGTAAATTTGTAGAGTAAATCAGGCGAGTAAAAGAGGAAAGATAGTTGTCTTACCCTGGGAGGTCTTGCGGATGTACAGAAGGTACAGTCGAAAAAGGTTAGTCGCAAGAAGTCAGCAGAAGCCATAGTAATGAAATAATTTCATGAAGGGCTGAACAATTTATAGTGTTTCAACGCCACGAATGCGTGAGTGACATACTCCGAATGTGTTAATGGTGAAAGTATGAGCGTACCTCAAAGGATAACCAAAATGGAGCTATCACTTACTACGTGAGAGGAAAGGAGAAACGAGTGTGGAACTTTTAGAACAAATTCTAAGTAATCAAAATATGAACGAAGCCTACTTACGTGTCTATAAAAATAAAGGTGCCAGTGGTGTTGATGGAGTAACAGTCGACGAACTCAAGCAACACCTGAAAGAGAACAAAGATGAGTTGCGCCAGCGCATCAGAACAAGAAAATACCAACCACAAGCTGCCTTAAGAGTGGAAATCCCAAAAGAAAACGGAAAGATGCGCAAATTGGGAATACCAACAGTAGTGGATAGAGTTGTTCAACAAGCCATTCATCAGGTTCTCAGTCCGATATTTGAAGAACAGTTCAGCGAATTCAGTTACGGTTTCAGACCAAAAAGAAGTTGTGAAATGGCGATTATAAAAAGCCTGGAATTTCTGAATGATGGTTATGATTGGGTAGTCGACATTGACCTTGAAAGATTCTTCGACACCGTTCATCACGATAAACTCATGCGAATTATATCCAACACAATAAAAGACGGAGATGTCATCTCGTTAATCAGAAAATACTTAGTCAGTGGAGTCATGGTGAATGGGAACTATGAAGACACACCTGTCGGTACTCCGCAAGGAGGAAACCTCAGTCCACTATTGAGTAATATTATGTTAAACGAACTTGATAAGGAACTAGAGAAAAGAGGATTAAGGTTCGTGAGGTACGCTGATGATGCCCTTATCTTTGTGAAAAGTGAAAAAGCAGCGAACCGAGTAATGAATTCAATCGTGAGATATATAGAAGAGAAATTAGGTCTGATAGTCAACATAGAGAAGAGTAGAATCTCACGTCCAAAAGAATTAAAATTCTTAGGATTTGGGTATTATTACGACATTAATAACAAGAGATATAAAGTGAAACCTCATCCAAGTTCGGTACAGAAGTTTCAAAGGAAACTTCGACATCTGACAAAGCGAAACTGGAGTGTTCCACTAGACTACCGAATGTTGAAATTGAAACAAGTAATATTTGGATGGGTAAACTACTTCAGAGTGGCAAATATGAAAAAAGTGACTGAACGAATAGACACAAAGCTTCGCTCCAGAATTAGGGTCATCATCTGGAAACAATGGAAAGTAGCGAAGAAACAAATTAAATCGCTTATTCAACTAGGAATTCCGGAGGAAGAAGCGAAAGGATTAACCTACTGTCGAAAAGGTTATCGATTCATAGGATTATCCAAAGTCGTCCAAAGAGCAATCTCAAACAAAAGACTAAAGCAGAGGGGAGTCCCCTCTGCTTTAGAACATTATCTAAAAGTACACACTGTGATATAAATTGAAACGCCGTATACGCGAACCGTACGTACGGTGTTGTGAGAGGGGCGAAAATAATACACTTATTTTCCCTCTACTCGATTGGTTGTTTATGAACAAAAGCTTTTAAGAAGTTTTTCTAAAAACAGTTTGAGAAAGCAGCCTTGCCACAGTGTGTACTTTACGAATAAAACGGGGCTTTTAGCGAAGAAACAGCCAAAATTAGCGTAGAAATTTTAATAGAATAAAAAAGCTGGCCTCCTCAGCCAGCTTTTTACGTTAAATCCAGCTCAAAATAGAGTTCTTCCTGCTGTGTATCCTCAAACCACTTCAGTCCTTTGGCTAGTAAGCCAATTTTTGATAGTATCTTGCCTGAAGCAGGATTAGCTGGGTCAACAGCCGCGATGATTTTCTTCATTCGCGGATTATTTTTTCTTATGTCAGTTACACAGGCAGCAGCAGCCTCTGCGGCAAAGCCTTTCCCCCAGTAATGCCGGTTCAAGTGATAAAGGAGCTCTGCTTCTTCTTCCTTTTCTGCAGGATTAAATCCGCAAACTCCGATAACAGATGAGGTTTCTTTTAACACCACGGTGTAAACCGAGTAGCCTTTTTCCTCCTGCAGCTGCTTGTAAAATTCGATGGAGCGCTGGATACGGTCCTTTGTGCTGGCGCCGCCGCAGTATTTCATGACCAGAGCATCACCCCAGATCTGAAATACATCATCCAGGTCAGCCGTTTGCATCGTTCTGAGCAGAAGGCGTTCTGTTTCAAATTGATAGGGCATCATTCACACCTCTCTTACGTGTATTCTATCATGTGGTTTCTAATTATATGAGAATATTATAAGATAGAGGAAGGAAAAAACGGTTAGGAGATTTTGTTATGCACGTACTCTATAAGTCTTTGATACTTGGAATGGCTGCTGCGATCCAGGGCATTGCCATGACATTTTTTTTATTTCCGCATTTCATCCCGTCGGGCGGCGCGGCAAGCTTAGCTGTTTTATTAAACTATTTATTGGACACGCCTTACTCGGTTACTTTATGGGTGCTGAACGCGAGCCTTTTACTGGCAGCAGCCAAGTGGCTGGGAAAAAGCAGTGTGATCTGGACGCTGTTATGCGTCTCCGTGACTTCCATTACGATTGATTTTCTTACTCCGCTTGTAACAGAGCCGCTAAATCCGGTTCTGCTGGATCTTTTACTCGGAGCAGTTGTGTTTGGAATGGGTGTAGGTATTCTTTTTCGAATGGGAGCCTCTTCAGGCGGCATGGACATTCTGGCTTTAATTATTTCAAAAGCAAGAGGTGCTGCACCGGGCAGAACGCTTTTTTACATAAACAGCAGCCTGTTATTGATCACCGGGGTTGTCGTTGACTGGAAAGTTATTATTTATGCAATAATTTGCCAGATGATCGGGACGCGGATTATCGATGTTATATACAAATTGGACTTTAAGGTTAAACTTGCAGAAAATCATCGGTTTCATTAAAAAGGCCGCACAAAGACTAAGGGTTCGGATACCTGACACTTTTTATAAAAATACGTTTGAAAATCTGCTCATATTTATTATATATTTTGTCCTGCAAAATGCAGGGCTTTTTGTTATGTAAGAATATTACAAAGTGCCACCTATGTATAATGCACTTTATGGCCAAAGTACTGTTATAAAACTAGATATTGATTTCACTGTGTTTGAAAAATAACCGGAAAAATTCCGTTAAAAATGGGAAATCCCCATATTTCCTTAAGAATAAGCGGAGTTTTTTCGCTTATATGATCCAAATCTTTGAATTTTGGCTTATTTAGAGCAGTTAACCGGAATTCCTCCGCTTATCTCTGCTTCTTAAGCTTCCACTATATACATTAGTCGGAAGTACTCCGCCTACTAATTCTCATACCTATACGAAAATCATCAATGAATAATTACAGAGCCAAAGAAAAACTAGGTTTTGTAAAAAAACACACAGCATTTTGCAGTCCAATCTCTGTAACCTTACATTTCGAAATACAAATTGGACCACATTTTCAAGCCTATTTTTATAATTATTCGCGTTATATCAATAAAAAATGACCATCAAATACACATACAAATTGATGGTCATTTTAATATACATATTGGATTTTTGTGACAGGTAAAAGTACCCGTTACACAAAGACGGCCTTTTTCTTTATTTATTCTTTTATCGTATACTCGCTCTATTTTTACGATGCTCTTTACGGGCAGCTGCTGTTTCATGGAGCCTGATTTCTTCGTCTGATAGCGGGATTACATTTGGGACAGGCACCGGACGGCCATTTTCATCTACGGCAACCATGGTCAAAAAAGATTCGGTTGTCAGCTTGCTGTCGCCTGTCAGCAAATCTGTGGATCTGACTTTTACATACACCTCCATTGAGGTCCTGCCTGTAGAAGTGACATAGGCTTCCAGGCTAAGCGCGTCTCCGACTGTGGCAGAAGATAAAAAATCGACAGAGTCAATGGAAGCTGTAACGACAGCGTGGTTGGAATGCTTCATGGCTGCCAGAGCAGCAATCTCATCTATATAAGAAAGGACCTTGCCGCCAAATATAGTCTGAAGGTGATTGGTGTCGGGCGGAAGAACCAGCTTTGTCTGGATGGTTTTCGAACGTTCCACTGAATGGGCTTTGGCCGCATTGCAGTCATTAAAATCAAGCAAACCCGTAAGCAGTTTTTCTCGCGTCTGCTGGGCGGCCTCCGTCATAACCTTCAGAGCCTCAATTGTTTCATGGGTCTTGCGTGTCTTTAATCCGCAGTCTGGATTAATCCAGAATAGCTTTGGATCAAGGACTTGAAGGGCGCGGTCAATATTTCTGGCCATTTCCTCACGGCTCGGTACTCGGGGACTGTGAATATCGTAAATGCCAAGCCCGATGCCTTTTTTATAGGTGCTGTCTTCAAAGGCTTGAATCAGTTCCCCGTGGCTTCTGGAAGTCTCGATTGATATGACATCAGCATCAAGAGCATCAATTGCCTCGATAATGTCTTTAAAATTGGAATAGCACATATGCGTATGAATTTGGGTCTCGTTCCGGACGGAAGAGGTAGCCAGCTTAAAAGCATGGACCGCAGCATGCAAGTAGCTGTCCCAATTCTTCCTTTTTAATGGCAAGCCTTCACGAAGGGCCGGTTCATCGACCTGGATCATCCCGATACCGTTCTTCTCAAGTGCTTTGATTTCCTCACGCAGCGCCAGGGCGATTTGATTTGCCACTGTATATCGGGAAAGATCATTCCGGACAAATGACCAATTTAAAATGGTGATAGGACCCGTCAGCATGCCCTTTACAGGCTTAGATGTCAGTGATTGGGCGTAGAGGGACTCCTTCAGTGTAATGGGAGCCTTGAAAAAGACATCCCCAAATATGATTGGAGGCTTTACACATCGTGAGCCATAAGACTGAACCCATCCGAATTTTGTGAATTGAAAACCCCCCAATTTTTCCCCAAAATACTCTACCATATCGGTTCTTTCAAATTCCCCATGTACAAGCACATCCAGACCCAGCTCCTCCTGAATGTGGATCCATCGCTTGATTTCTGCTTTTATAAATTCTTCGTACTGTTCACTTGTCAGTTCACCTTTTCGCCACTTCAGCCGCTGCTTCCGAACTTCCTGTGTCTGCGGGAGACTGCCGATCGTGGTCGTTGGCAGAATGGGCAGCTTAAAAGCAGCGTCCTGTGCTTTATTGCGGATTTCATAAGGAGCTTTCCGTTCCGTTTTAAATGTATGCAGATTTTCGATAGCCTTCTGAACTTCCGTATGCTTGCGTTCAGCTGAGTCAGCTAAGGTCTTGAATGCAGCTGAACTGGCGGTAATGTCTTTTTCAACTGTTCCTCTTCCATTATTTAAGCCAGTTGTAAGAATGTGAATTTCCCGAAGCTTTTCATCGGCAAAAGAGAGGGCTTTTTTTATGGTCGTCTTGAGTGTATCTTCGTTTCTGACCGTTACCGGAGAATGCAAAAGGCTTGAAGAAGGCTGTACAATCAAGTGCCCTGGACAAACGTATTCAGAAATTTCATCAAGGAGATTGAAACAGTCCTCCAAATCTGCCCGCCAAACATTTCTGCCATCAATAATACCTGCTGCCAGCACCTTCTCCTGAGGGAAACCGAACTCTTTTAGAGCTTCAAGATTCTTTCCTCCATCATGGACAAAGTCCAGCCCAATTCCATGAACGGGAAGGGCAGTAACTTCTTCAAAATAATCTACATAGTCAAAATAGGTCTGCAGGATTATTTTGATGTTTGGAGCTGCAAGACATAATGCTTCATAGACTTCTTTAAGAAGCTCGATGTCTTCTTCCGAAATAGTACTGCATAAGATCGGTTCGTCCATTTGAACCCATTCAGCGCCTGCCTCCTGCAGTTCTTTTAGAATTTGAGCATAAAGAGGGACAAAAAGGTGTACCATTTCGTTTAACTCTTTTTCCTTATATCCTTTCGATAGTTTTACGAAGGTGACCGGGCCAATGATCACCGGCTTGCCGATGATGTTAAGCTTTTGTTTTGCTTCGTTAAATAATGCGAGTGGCCGGTTTTCGGCAAGCACCGGTACCATCTGGTCCAATTCCGGCACGATATAATGGTAGTTTGTGTTAAACCATTTCGTCATTTCGGAGGCAACCGCAGAAGAACTGCCTCGTGCCATATCAAAATAGGTCTCCAATGGGACTTTGCCTCCATCATATTTAAAGCGCTTTGGAACTAACCCAAACATCAACGCTGTATCCAAGACATGATCGTACATGCTCCAGTCACCGACAGGTATCAAATCTATTCCCTGCTCCTGCTGCCTTTGAAGATGAGCCAGACGCAATTCTTCCATTTGCTTTAAAAAATATTCCCGGTCAGATTTCCCGGCCCAATACTGCTCCAAGGCTTTTTTCCATTCCCTGTGTTCTCCGATCCGTGGATATCCTAAGTTAGAGCTCCTTACGTATGCCAATATTGAAACACTCCCCGTATTTTTTTCCGAAAATAAAAAATCTCTCTTTTCATCGAAAAGAGAGATAAATGTGCATAGTCAAATAGAGTTGGGGCCATTACAGTTTTCCCAACGTGCTTACCTCACTCCTCTCTATATACCCGTAGAGTACAAGTGCATACAACAGGCAGGTCTCCTGGCTCTGGTTCACAGCAACTTAATCCCTTCCCATTTCAAATGAAACAGTGGCATGATGATAAGTCGCTCCCCAATACAGTGGCGGGACCGCGCCGGCATTTAACCGGACTTCCCTTTTAACTGAGCAGATTTTGCTCAGCACCTGAAGCATTTCATATGAAATTGTCTGATGATGGTGCGGCGGATATGATGACCGCGAAAATTTAAAATATTTAAATTTAAAGAAAATACTAGCACGGGATAATCCTGCTGTCAAAAGATTTTTTGTTTATGCTGCTTTAATAGAAAAGAGAACTGTAGCCATGACCAAGTACGAAAAAAGAATTCATCAAGACATTCCTTTACTTCAAAAGGCGCAGAATGACTTAACAAAATAGGTTATAAGAGCATTTGTTTAGTAAATCAGTGTGTAGAGATATTTGGAGTAGTTTTATTGCAGGTTTGTTTAAAAACAAGTGCTGTTTTTGCAAACTTTTTTGCTCCTCTACAAAATCTATTTAAAAGCAACAGTCTTTTAGAAAAGGGCCAAAATATATACCGTATTTAAATAGCAGTGAAAAAAAGAGTGAACTAGAAATTAGTCCACTCTTAACAGAATTAATCATTGTTTTTGGTCCTATTATCAACACCATTAACTGGGTGCGGCTGACCGTATCCCTCAACGTTACCAGCATGCTCTCTGTGATATTCTGAACCTGCAGCTTGTTGATTATCTATTAATGATTTAGTTTTTTGCTTCTCTGTCTTACTGTTTTGATGTGACAAATATTTTCACCTCCCATACACAGTTTAGATTGCTTAATATTTGTGAAACTATTCAATAATGGCATAGAGGGACAAGGGGACAGGTTCACTGTCCTGGATTATTACTTGAAACAGTGGGACAAGGGACCTGTCCCTCTGTTTCCTTATCAGCTAAATTTTCTTGCTTTTTCAAACAAATACTGTACTCCATATAATAAATAGGCTTTGTAGTGAAGGTAGATGAAAAATTGAAAATGATTTAATCGGTTCAACCTTATGATCTTAAGTTTTTTTAGTACATCAATGATGATAAAAGCAAAGAGTCCATCAGCAATAACATTAAGCAATATAAACTTTTTAAAGTTTCCATACGAATATTTAAGTAACCACATGGACAGAGGCATATAGGGACCAATACTAAACGGAAGTTCATCCTTAAAAAAGGATTTCCGCTTATCGTAAAACTTCCACCAATTCCGCTTGTGTCCATACATGTGATTTATGATCTCAAAAATAATAATAATAACGCCCGCAAAAGAATAACGTTTGAAACTGCGCTTTCCTATAAATAACAGCGATAACCACGGAATCACTATTATAGAGAGATTAAATAGTAAATGCCTCGTTTTTATCATAAGGGAATTCACCTCATCCTGCTTTAAACTCTTTTTTAAAGTATCCAATATCCTGAAAAAAACACTATTTTTTTCCTGACTCTCTGCAATTGCACAGTGTTAGTATAATATTGTACACTTTGCGTGAGAATGGGCATTTAAAAAGCTTTTATCCTTTAGGACAAATCAATAACAAAAACGAGGAAATCCTCCGGCATTCATTTAGTAAATAAGGGAGGAAAATATATGGCGAATAAAAAGAACAGTGAAGCATGGTCAGAGGCTAAAAAGCGATTCAGGTTAAATGAAGCAGACATCCAGATGGCGAAAGAATTGGGAATGTCGCGAAAGAGTTTGTTGAAAAATATTCCTGCTCCTAATCAGCAATGGAAAACCCCGGTAAAAGAATGGGTGAGGGATTTATATGAAAATAAGTTTGGTAAAGTCCTGGATGATAAGCCTGCGGAAAAAACAGTTGAAAAGAGGAAGACAAAGCAAGCTATTTTGGATAAGGAGATGCCATTTTGATGTCAGCTGACATCAAATCAATTATCTCAAGATGAAGTTAAAGTTATCTTAAGAGCGGCAGATGAAATCATCGCAAGGGGAGGAAGAACGTTACTCACGAAAATTTTAAAAGGTTCACGAGAGAAAAAGATCCTGGAGCTGGAACTGGATAAGTGTCCTGTCTATGGATATTTTAAGTCGGAGAAGCTGGATGACATCAGGGAAAAAGTGGACTGTATGGTTAATCATGATTTCTTGGATATTGAATATAATGGGAAGCTGCCTATGATTATATTCACAGAACGTGGATGGCTGATTCAATCCGATCAATATACAAATGAACTATTAGAAGAATGGATGGAATGGATCAAACAGGGGAAGAGAGACCCGGATATGATGTATCTAAAGGATCGGAACAGAGAAATCATCTTCCTGCTGCTTGAGAAAATTAAAGGATCCGGCAATCAATCTTTTATTCCCTATCTGGAGTTATGGAAAAAGATCGAATATAAAAAAGTGCAAACCGAAATTACCAAAGTAATAACAGCTTTGGAGCAAAATAATCCAGTGGACGGCAAGGCTGAACAGGAAAGAAAAAAACGTATCGGCGAAGCATTAGAAATCAATGAGCCTCAGGACCTCCTTCTAAAATGCTGGATTTGCGGTGATCGATTTATTTTTACTGTAGGAGAACAGCAGTTTCACAAAAAGAAGGGATTATCGCTGCCGAAACGATGTGGAAAATGCCGGCATTCCTATGAATAATCTATAGGAGTACCTGCACATTTTGTTTTTTATGGAATAGTTTCTTTTCCTTGAAGAGGAAGGAATTTAAAGAGACAAGCGGACAAGTACACGTTCTCAAATTATTTGGGACATGGAGCCAGTCCCCTTGTCCCTTGAAAAGCTCAGAGTCAAATATCTCTGGGCTTTTTTGTGTTGTTTCGAAAAATATTTAGAAAATACCCCTTTGACATTTTCCTGACACATTGGGCCTTTAAAGTATGACTTGTAAGGCAAACGATAACTAAGCCAATTTCAAAATAGATAAGAAGGAAGTGTTTAATTATGACGGATTTTAACGAAGAAAGCAGAACAGAAAACCGGGCGGTAAAAAAGCCGGTATGGAAAGGATTCCTTTCAACCGTGGCTGCTGGTGTGCTGGGGTCGGCGCTTACGCTGACAGCCGTTCCGTATTTCCAGGAAGACACACCACTGGCGACCGTGCCGGAAGAAAGTGTACAAGCTGAAAGCTCTTCCAATCTAGACGTGACTCCAGTGTCTGCTTCATCCAATTCACTGGCGGATACCATTGAGCAAGCCTCCAAAGCCATTGTCGGGGTTGTGAATATGCAGCAGCAAAACAATAATCCGTTCAGCCAAACGAGTGAAGCTGCCGAAAGCGGTACGGGTTCTGGGGTTGTTTTTAAAAAGACAGACGATGCAGCTTATATCGTGACGAACAACCATGTGATTGAAAATGCCAGCGAGATTCAGGTGACACTGCATGATGGTGAAAAGGTGACGGCTGAATTGGTTGGTACGGATGCGCTAACAGATATTGCAGTGCTGAAAATTAAAGGAGGCATCTCCGCAGCTGCCATGCCGTTTGGCGATTCTTCCAAGCTAAGAGCCGGCGATCAGGTGCTGGCGATCGGCAATCCGCTTGGCCTTGATTTATCCAGAACGGTGACACAAGGGATCGTGAGCGCGGTGGACCGGTCCATTGAAGTCAGCACATCTGCAGGTGAATGGAACTTAAATGTCATTCAAACGGATGCCGCCATAAATCCCGGCAACAGCGGAGGAGCATTGATGAATACAGCCGGGCAGCTGGTTGGAATCAACAGCCTGAAAATCGCGGACAGCGGAGTGGAAGGCCTTGGATTTGCAATCCCAAGCAATGAGGTCAAAACGCTGATTGATCAGCTGATTGAAAATGGACAAGTGGTCCGGCCGTATCTTGGCATTGGACTGGCAAGCTTTGACGAAGTGCCCCCTCAATATTTGGGCAATCTTCCTTATGGCGTGAAAAGCGGAGCGATTGTAGCCAATATTGATCCGGATTCGGCAGCAGCGGGAGCCGGCCTTCAGGTGGAGGATATTCTCGTCAGCATCGGCGGCAAGGAAATTACGAATTCAGGGGATCTGCGCAAGCATTTATACAGCGATTTTTCGATTGGCGATCAGGTGAAAATCGAATTTTACCGCGGGGACGAATTGAAGACAGCTGAAGTGACGTTAACAAGTAATCAGAAAGCGAATTAGGAAAGGGGAACACGATGAAGAATAAGCAAGTTTTATATTGGATTTTAGGCAGTGTTTTGACAATCGGGACAGCTGCAGCCATCTTTTTTACCATACAGGATGACGCGGCAGCTACCGTTAATGGCGAGAAAATCAGTCAGGATGAGCTGCATGAGCAGCTCGTTGCCCAGTACGGGCAGGAGCTTCTGGATTCACTGATTACGGAGAAAGTAATTGATCAGGAAGTAAAGAAAGAGAATGTGAAAGTGACACAAGAAGAAATTGACGAGGAAAAGGCTGCTTATGCGGAATCATACGGCGGTGAGGATGCTTTAAAGCAGACACTCGAATCAAGCGGCGTGACGATGGCTGATTTTGAGGATGATATCGAATCCTACCTGGCAACGAAAAAGCTGCTTGAACCAAGGATTGAGATTTCGGAAGAGGAGATGAAAGCCTATTTTGATGAAAACAAAGACAGCTTTGCCCAGGAGGAACAGGTGTCTGCGAGCCATATTTTAGTGGAAGATGAGAAGGCGGCAAAAGAAGTCATTGAGAAGCTGAATGACGGCGGGGACTTCGCCGAATTGGCAGCGGAATATTCGACCGATGACAGCAATAAAGATGCAGGCGGAGACCTCGGCTTTTTCGGAAAGGGAGACATGGTCGCTGAATTTGAAGAAGTCGCTTTCTCTCTGGAGCCGGGAAAAATCAGCGAGCCCGTTAAAACGGAATATGGCTACCACGTCATCAAGGTAGCAGAAAAGCAGGAAGCCAAAGAAGCGGTCTATGAGGATGTAAAAGAAGACATCAAAAATACGTTATTTGAAACAGAGATGCAGAACGAATACACCGCATGGCTGGAAGAAAAATTTGAAGAATATGAGATAAAGAACTTTTTAGAGGGCTGAGGGGAAAATGAAGATGAATTTTTTAAAGCGAGCTTTTTTAAGTGTGAAAGCACGAAAAGGGAAAAGCATTCTGCAGATTTTCGTGTTTACTGTGATTTGTGTATTAGTGCTGGCGGGACTGTCGACCCAGACAGCTGCCGAAAAGTCGGGTGATCTTGCCCGGCAAAAACTGGGTGCAGATGTCACCCTGCAGGCTGATATGGAAAAACTGAGAGAGCAGGCGATGTCCGAGCAGAGCGGAGGGGAGCGGGTGCGTTTCCAGTCTGTGCTGGTTCCGCTTGAAGCGGCAGAGGAACTAGCTTCTTACGAGCAGATTAAAGGCTATAATTTTTACTCATCCACTACTGGGCTAGCCTCCAATTTTGAACCGATTGAAAGTGAGTCGGCTGATGCCGATACCTCGGATGAAAGCGGTGAAGGGCAGGAGCCTGGTAGAGGCATGCCGGGCGGAATGATGCAGGGAGATGTCAGCCTGCAGGGAGTTGCCTTTACAGACTCTGTTGCAGAATTTAGGGATGGAACTTCAGCGATTGTTGAAGGCAGCGGGATTACAGAAGAGCATATCGGAAAAAATGTCACGCTGATTGAACAGACATTGGCGGAAGAAAATGAGTTGGGTGTTGGCGATAAGATTACTGTCACGAACCCTCGGGATGAAACGGCCGTTCTGGAGTTTGAAATTATCGGAATCTATCAAACGGCGTCCGCCGGCTCAGATCAGGCAATGGATTTTACAGCCTTGAATCCATATAACAAGCTATACGTTCCATATACAGCGGCAGCTTCAATAAAAGGGGCGGATTATGAAAATTCGATCGATAGCGCCATTTACTACATTGATGACCCTGCTGAAATGCAAAGCTTTATTGACCAGGCAAAGAGAGAGAGCAGCATTGATTTTGAAACGTTCAAGCTTGATGCCGATGACCAGCTGTATCAGCAGATGGTCGGGCCGATTGAGAACGTAGCCAGCTTTTCGAATAACATTGTGTACTTGGTATCCATAGCCGGGGCGATTATTTTGGGCTTAATTGTCATGATGTCGATCCGTGAAAGAAAGTATGAAATGGGCGTTCTGCTGGCCATTGGCGAAAAAAGATGGAAGCTCGCAGGCCAGTTTATTGCCGAAATCTTAGTGGTGGCGGTTCTATCGCTCGGCATTGCAACAGCAAGCGGCAATGTGGTGGCGGGCCAGCTTGGCGATAAGCTCTTGAATCAGGAGTTAGCGTCCGCGGAACAGACGAATACACCTGAATCCTTCAGAGGAAGGGGCATGGGCGGCTTTGGACCGGGAATGATGCAGGCTCAAGCATCAGTGGAAACAGTTGATGAGCTGAATGTCCAGGTGACAACAGAGGATCTTGGGTTCCTGGCACTAATCGGCCTGGTGATTGCGGCTGTGTCAGTATTATTGCCTTCGTTATCGGTTCTGCGCCTTCAGCCAAAAGCCATTCTTAGCAAGCAGGATTAAAAGGAGATGGAAATATGAGTTCATTGCTGGAATTCAAAAAAATCAGCTACTGGTATAAACACGAAAATAAAAAACACGATATCTTGAAAAATATTAATGTTACCTTTGAAAAAGGGAATTTTTACAGCATCATTGGGCCATCCGGCTCCGGGAAAACCACGTTCCTGGCGCTGGCCAGCGCCCTCGATGTTCCAAAAGAGGGAGAAGTGCTGTATGAAGGGAAGGATATCCGAAAAATTGGGCTCACCCGGTTCCGGAATAAATATGTTTCGATTGTCTTTCAATCTTATAATCTGCTTCCGTATATGACGGCGCTGCAAAATGTCCTGACTGCGATGGAAATTACGGGGTCTTCCACAAAAAATAAAAAGGCAATTGCCTTGGAAATGCTGCAGCAGGTCGGAATTTCTGAGCTTCAGGCCCGGCAAAAAGTCCTCACATTGAGCGGCGGACAGCAGCAGCGTGTTTCCATTGCGCGGGCATTGTGCTGTGATGCCGAACTGATAGTGGCGGATGAACCGACTGGGAACTTGGATGAGGATACGGCTCAGGAGATTGTTGGGTTGCTGCGATCGCTTGCTCATGAGGAAGAGAAGTGCGTGATTGTCGTAACGCATGACCCGAATATTGCGCGGGATTCGGATGTTACGGTGAAGCTGTCGAAAGGGAATATTACAGTTTCGTCAAATGATCGAGAGCTGGTTTCAAATTGAAAAAGGTGCCTTTCCCCGGGGTGGGGGCAGGCACCTTTTTTACGAACGATTTTTGACTTTAAACCAAACGGTGGAATGGGAAGTGACGCATAAAATCGAAAAGTGGTGCATAAGTCAACAAAACTGACGCATAAATCGAAAAAGTGAAGCACAAAACTAGTAAACTGACGCATAAATCTATGAAGGCGATGGCTAAATGTAAAATGGCGCTGATTTATCCCGCGAATGCTTCTTTAATCATATAACCCGCCTGTATACATACTGGTCAGGTTCACAATGATGTCTTCCATTTCATATTTATCCTCGTTCATAACCAATTCCCACATGAACATTTCATTGGAGTAGAACCAGCCTCTTGCGGTGAGAGATGGATCGAGATGCTGCTTGGCAAGCTTTTGCTCCTGGGCATAGCGGATATCCACTGAAATCCGCTCGATGAATCGTTCGCGGATCCTATACCATTTATGGTCGATTTCAGGTGAGACACCAATTGCTTCTTTTACCACCTTCATCATGTCCTGCTCATCCAAAGCCAACTGCAGGAAAAGGCGAACCTGCTTTTTGATATTTTCATAGGCTTCGTCTTTTGTCTGCGGTTTGAAGGGCATCTCGGCCACTTCGTAAAATTGGTTCATTAAATCTTCCATCAAGGTGATGAAAAGCTCATCTTTATTTTTAAAATAAACATACGCTGTTCCGTAGCCTGTTTTGGCTTTTTTAATAATTTGCGAGATGGTCGCTTTTTGAAAGCCATTTTCGAGGAAGATTTCTTTTCCTGCTTTTAGGAGTTTATTCCGTGTTTTAATGGCTTGCTGCTGCCTTGCCGGCAATTGGTCAATTGAGTTTGTCATGTTTTCATTCCTTTGCCAGTTTGCTTTTATATTTCGAACATTGAAGTATTTTTAATCAGTTTAAATGGTTTTGAGTTTTCTGACAACCTTATTGACATTATATCATTGACATAGTGTCAATTAAACTTATATAATTTGCGTAAATAATAAATATTCTGAAAGGTTGGAAATCTATGGATATTACACGCGAATATGCAATCGGACTGGATGCCCAGGATGGTCTGGCATCTTACCGGGAAGAGTTTTATATAAAGGAAAACGGAATTTACTTGGATGGAAACTCCCTTGGCCTGCTTTCCAAGCGAGCGGAAAAATCGCTTCTTGATTTGCTGGATTCCTGGAGGAACCATGGAATCGACGGCTGGACAGAAGGGGACAATCCTTGGTTCTATCTGTCTGAAACACTTGGAAAAGAGCTTGCGCCAATCGTAGGGGCAAATCCGGAGGAAGTGATTGTAAGCGGTTCCACTACCGTAAACTTGCACCAGCTTGTATCTACTTTTTATAAGCCGGAAGGAAAAAGAACGAAAATATTGGCCGACGAATTAAACTTTCCGAGCGATATTTATGCGCTGCAAAGCCAGGTTAAGCTGAAGGGCTATGATCCTGCCGAGCATCTTGTCCAGGTAAAGAGCGGAGATGGCCATACGCTGAAGGAAGAAGATATTGTCGCGGCGATGACGGATGAGATCGCGCTGATTGTCCTGCCGGGCGTTTTGTATCGCAGCGGCCAGGTGCTGGATATGGAATATTTGACGGCCGAGGCGCATAAGCGCGGCATCGAGATTGGCTTTGACTTATGCCATTCGGTTGGTTCCATTCCGCATGAACTGAGTGCGTGGGATGCTGATTTTGCTTTCTGGTGCAACTATAAGCATCTAAACGGCGGACCAGGTTCCACAGGCGGATTGTTTGTGAACAAGCGCCATTTTGGCAAAGTGCCAGGTCTTGCCGGCTGGTTCAGCTCCCGCAAGGATAAGCAATTTGATATGGAGCATGAGCTTACAGTTGCTGAGGATGCAGGCGCATACCAAATCGGAACGCCGAATATTTTTAGCATGGCGCCGATTATTGGCTCTCTCAGCATGTTTAATGAAGTAGGGATGGAAAAGATCCGCGAGAAGTCTCTTAAAATGACAGGCTATTTGATCGATTTATTTAAGCATGAGCTGGACGGGCTCGGTTTTGTTCTGCGAAATCCGCTTGATGAGAAGAAGCGCGGCGGTCATATTTATCTGGAGCATCCGGAAGCGGCCAGAATTTGTAAGGCCTTGAAGGCGGAGGGGGTCATTCCTGATTTCCGTGCACCGAATGGAATTAGGCTGGCACCGGTTGCGCTTTACAATACATTTGAGGATGTCTGGAAAACCGTTCAAATTTTAAAGAGCATTATGGAAGAGGAAAAATACAAGCAATATGAAAACAAACGGGGAGTCGTAGCATGACGAAAAAAGGGTGGATTGATATTTCACAGCCATTAAGCAGCGATATTGCACACTGGCCCGGCGATACGCCATTCAGCTATGAAACGGCTTTTACAAAAGAACAAACAGGATCGGTCAATATTGGCCGGATCACAACCAGCCTGCATACCGGTACCCATGTCGATGCGCCGTTTCATTTTAATGATGAAGGCGAGAAGATTATTGATCTTGATATTGAGCTGTATATCGGGCCTGCGCGTGTGATTGATGTGTCTGGTTATGATCGCGTAGATGCTGAAGTATTGCAGGGTTTTGATTTAGAAGGCGTGGAACGTGTGCTAATGAAAACAGCGGTTCCGAATAATCCGGAAGTGTTCCCAGAAAGGATTTCAGAATTGGCGGCGGATATGGCTGACTACCTGGGCAGTAAGGGGGTGCGCCTTCTGGGTGTGGATGTTCCATCCGTCGACCCGCTCGACAGCAAGGACATGGAAACGCACCATGCTTTATATCGGAATGGCATTCATATTTTAGAAAATATTATGCTTGATGATGTAAAAGAAGGCAATTATGAGCTGATTGCTTTGCCGCTGCCGATTAAAGATGCGGATGGCAGTCCGGTGCGGGCGGTTATTCGGCCGATTTAAAGATTATTGGACGGGGGATGGCTGATTTGAGGAAGTTATATTGCGGACTCGTCTAGTTATCGGCTCCACTACCAGATTTAACGGCCAAACAGTTATTTTGCAGCTATCCGGACCTGAATTAGCGAGCAGAACAACCAGTTACCGGCCATTTTTAAATAAATACCGGCCAAAAAGCGGGAAATACCGGCCAAACAGCATGATTTACCGGCCAAAGCCAGTTTGTCAATTTGTGAGGTCCATAGCAGCGGCCTCTTTAGTAAAGATGCTGATACACCGGACCGTAACTACATGTAGAACCAGAACCAAAAACACAAGGAGGATCCACCATGATCAACGAAAAAAAACATCAAGATATTAACGCAACTACATCGGAAAAAAGTATTCATACGGATTTTACTAACAATATGACATATGGTGAGTACCTGCAGCTGGATAAGATCCTGTCTGCACAAAACCGGCTTTCCGGCCATCATGATGAGATGCTGTTCATTGTTATCCACCAGGTGAGTGAGCTGTGGATGAAATTGATTCTTCATGAGATGGGCGCAGCTATTGAATCAATCGAAAACAACGACTTATCCACAGCACAGAAGCGTCTTGCACGTGTTTCGAAGACGCAATCTCAGATTATCCAGGCATGGGATGTGTTGTCCACAATGACGCCGTCCGAGTATATGGAGTTCCGTGATTCACTTGGCCAGGCATCTGGCTTCCAATCCTACCAGTACCGTATGGTAGAATTTGCGTTAGGATACAAAACGGAGCATGTTCTGAAAATCTATCAAAAAGATCCTGAGCTGCATGCGAAATTAACAGAGGCGTTCGAAGCACCAGGACTTTACGATGTCGCAATCCGCGCCCTCCACAAAGCAGGTCTGGCAATTGACGAAGAAATCTTAAATAGAGATGTAACCAGAACATACAAAGAAAATGTTTCCGTCCGCGACGCCTGGATGACTGTGTATAAAAATCCTGAAAAGTATTGGGAGCTTTATGAGCTGGCAGAAAAGCTTGTGGATATTGAAGACTGGCTTCAGCAGTGGCGCTTCCGCCATATGAAAACGGTGGAAAGAATCATCGGCTTTAAAATGGGAACAGGCGGTTCTTCAGGTGTCGGCTACCTGAAAAAGGTGCTGGATCAGCGCTTCTTCCCTGAACTTTGGGATATCCGCACTGAGCTATAAAATAAAAGGGATTCATCTCAATGGATGGTTAGCTTCGACTCACAATCTATGTGTCAAGCGCATGGCGGCGTGGCGATCTTAGTCTGCGTTCCTTCATACTATACAGGCAGCTTAATTATCCCCGCTATTCATTATCCTTAAGCGGGGGGATTCCTGCCGTTGTTTTACGATAAAAATAGAGAAATTTTAATAGGGGGTACTATGAGTACAAATCGAGAGCAATGGTCATCTAAATTTGGTTTTATCATGTCCTCGGCCGGTGCAGCGATCGGCCTGGGGGCCATTTGGAAGTTTCCGTACGTAGCTGGAACGAGCGGCGGTGGCGCATTTTTGCTTATGTTTATTGCCTTTACTGTTCTGATTGGGCTGCCTATGCTTGTTTCAGAGTTCATCATTGGGCGTGGCGCACAGAAAGAGGCGGTTTCTGCTTATTATAAGCTTGCTCCCAACAGCTGGTGGACGATCACCGGAAAGCTTGGTGTCATTGGCTGTTTCCTGCTTCTTTCCTTCTATGCGGTTGTAGGGGGATGGGTGCTGATTTATAGTGTGATGGCCATTGGGGGCCAAATTATCACACCAGATGCGGCGTACCCTGAATTATTTGGAAGCATCACCTCCACACCTGGTTTAACACTTTTCGGGCTGGCGGCATTTTTGCTTATTAATATTATTGTTATTACGTTCGGCATACAAAATGGAATTGAAAAAGCAAGCAAATATATGATGCCGCTTTTATTCGTCTTTTTTATTGTGCTTGTGATCCGTGCATTGACACTGGATGGTGCAATGGAAGGGGTTAAGTTTTTTCTGAACCCGGACTTCAGCAAAATCACCGGTGAATCTGCCCTTTACGCACTTGGACAGTCATTCTTTGCGCTTGCGGTCGGCTTTTCCTGCATGGTTACATACAGCTCTTACTTGGATAAAAAGGTAAGCATTCCTGCATCAGCGGGTTCCGTTGTGACCATGAATATCTTTATTTCCATTCTGGCTGGCCTGGCTATATTCCCTGTTGTGTTTGCATTTGGATTTGAGCCTGCAGAAGGTCCTGGCCTGCTGTTCATGGTTTTGCCGGCAGTATTTTCACAAATTCCAATGGGCGAATTTTTCCTGGCGATCTTCCTGCTTCTATTCTTATTTGCAACACTAACTTCTTCGTTTAGCATGCTGGAAATCATCGTATCTGCTTTTATCGAGAACGGAAAACACTCACGGAAAAAGATCTCATGGATCTCTGGCCTGGTTGTGTTTGGGGCTGGAATTCCTGCAGCTTTGTCATTCAGCCTGCTGGGAGATTTCGCAATTTTCGGGAAAAATGTCTTTGATGCAACAGATTTCCTTGTCAGCAATATTTTGCTTCCGCTCGGCAGCCTGCTGATCGCGCTGTTTATTTCATACAAAATGAATAAACAGCTTGTGAAAGACGAATTCACACGCAGCAGCACACTATCGCCTGCCCTGTACTCAGCCTGGAGCTTCCTGATGAAATGGGTCGTTCCGATTACGATTATTGTTGTGTTCATGAGCACACTTGGTTTTATTTAAAAGGCTATTTTCTAAAAGATTGTTGTACTTAAATAGATCTGTGAATAAAGCGTTGACAAATAAGGTTGGTTGATTGGAGCGGAAGGTGCGAGACTCCTGCGCTTCAGGATGCTCACCGCCCGCCCCGCGGTTTGCTGAGCATCCTGAAGCGGAAATCAACCACTCCTCACTACTTGTTTAAAAGCAACAAAGTTTGCGAAAACAGCCATTTAAAAAGAAAGCGCCCGTTTGCGGCGCTTTTTTCCGTTGAAGCGAAATGTTCATAATGAATAAGCGTAAAGATATATAATGATAAAAAAGCAGGGGATTGGGCATGTTTGATAATAAAGTGAAAAAGGCTAATGACATCCTTTTAGTCAAATGGCGATTAGATTCCGTTTAACTAAATGGTTGATGTAAGCATATGACACCTATACCGGGGACAAAGCTTCAGCCTGGCACAGCTGAAAGAGTACGGATCAAAACGAGGATCTCCATTTTGACTCGCCAAGCCTGAAAAAAATTTAATTTCATGGTTTAACAGGAGTTTAATAAGGGTATTAACATTTAGGGTTTGATAAAATAAGATCAACATCTTCCATATTTAAGTTTTGGGGAGGATTTTCCACCATTAAAACGAAAGTGTATACTATTCAGAATAAAAAGGGGCGTATGCTTAAAATGGAAGCAACATACAAGGATAGCAAGGATATTGCGGAATTCATCGTTGCGAACCGTGAGAATTTTCAGCAAAAGTTATTATCAGAGGCTGTTAATGTGGCCTCAAAAATTAATGACATTTTACAAAGGGGAAATATCGACCTTTTAAAAAACGCCGAGAAGCTGGCGCTATTTGTAGCAGAAAATAGAGAGGAAGAGCTGATTGCGTTTGCCAAGCAGGAAGGCGTGGCATGGGCGGAGCATTCCCTGACTCTTTCATTCAAACTGGAATGGGTTCAGGCAATCAGGCGTACGCTATGGCACTTCCTCTATCAGTTTGACAAAATAAAGGATGAAAACACATCGCGCGAAACCTTTTACAATTTGGAAAAAGAGATCAATGACCATGTTGACGAATTTCTGAATAACTTCTTCATCAGCTATTCGGATTATAAGGATGATATGCTGAAATCCCAGCGGAAACTGGTTGAGCATTTATCTGTGCCGATTATTCCAATCAGTACTTCTGTAGCAGTCCTTCCGCTTATTGGCATGATTGATTCCTACCGTATCCAGACCATCGAAGAAAAA
The DNA here is from genome assembly GCF_018613175.1 of Bacillus sp. ISL-47. Classification (NCBI taxonomy): domain Bacteria; kingdom Bacillati; phylum Bacillota; class Bacilli; order Caryophanales; family Bacillaceae; genus Bacillus; species Bacillus sp. ISL-47. The sequence continues at coordinate 42,887 of NZ_JAGGQS010000054.1, forward strand.
GTTTTGATGGATATTTCTTCAATTAAGATTCAGACTTTAATCATGGACCTTTCCGGCATCGCGGATATGGAAATTGACGTGATCGTACACTTTAAAAAGATTCTGAGCGGCATCAAAATGATGGGATGCGATGCAGTGCTTACGGGCTTGCGTGCTGAACTTGTCCGCAAAATGATCCATGCTGGTGTGGCATTCGAGAAGCAGGCAGAAACAAAGGGAACCCTGCAGCAGACATTGCGGGAATATTTGGTGTTGGATGCGCCGAAATAGTCCAAATACATACACGAGTGCCTGGCACTGCCATTGGGAAATTTCAAGTGGCGGTGCCAGGCACTTTTTTAGCGGAGGCACAGCATGAAAGAATCAGATATGGATGAGTTGCTAAATATCGAAACGGGCGGTGAGCAGAAAGGGTTTCACAAATCCTTTCATTATCACCGCTATGAGCCTACCCCTTATGAGGGATTGGAAAATTTATTTGCCGAATATGTACTGAAAAGCAGTGATCGGGTAGTGGACTTTGGCTGCGGGAAGGGCCGGCTGCCGTTTTATGTTCATCATAAGTTTGGCGCTTCCGCAGCCGGAGTGGAGATGAGTGAGGATTTTTATGAAGAGGCCGCTGCCAATTTACAGCGTTATAAAGGAGATAAAGACCGTGTTGAATTTCAGTGCTGCCTGGCGCAGGAATATGATATTTCGAGTGCAGACAACCGTTTTTACTTCTTTAACCCGTTTACCGTGCAGATTTTCATGAAAGTGGTCAACAATATCCTGAAGTCTGCTGAAGAACACCAGCGGGAGATTGATATCATTCTCTATTATCCATCGGAGGATTATATTTTTTACCTGGGAAACAGCACACCTTTTGAGATGATGAAGGAAGTTGGCCTGGGAAAGCAGAATGAAAATGAGCGGTTTTTGGTGTATCGGTTTAATCAAACGTTTGATTGAAAAAGGAGAGGCTTTGAAATCTCCAACTGCATTGAACGAAAAAAATACCGGTCAAACTGCATGATTTAACATCTAGGAGCTAAAAAAGGGTGCCCCCCCATTCGTAACGCAAAGTGAAAAATGGAAAAACATAGAAAATAGCAAGGTGTTTCACATATGAATTAGCAAACAATTTTAGCCCGCCTTTTAGCAATAAAAGGAGCTGGATCTTAATAGATCCTGGCTCCTTTCTTTTTTTTTCTTCTTCAACTAAAGCACCCTTTAGTTAAATAAGAAACAATGATATTAGATTCAAATTTCTTTTCATTTACAGTGAATTTGATTAGATTAAGCTTTTGTTTCTATCCATTGGTCTTTCGAATAAAGTTTTGAATGAAAGAACTTGATAAATAAATAAGTTAGCAACGGCACAGCTAAATTGGGTAATAGAAAATTTATCAAAAAGTTAAGTTCACCCATTAATTGTATATTTTCATTTCCTTTAACCAATATTTGTTCTCCCAATGGACCTTTCGAAAAAATTGAATTATAAGTAAAGTTCCAACCTAAATGTAATCCAATGGGCAGTGCAATTGATTTCGTTTTTAAAAAGGCGAGCGCCCATACTAAGCCTGTTATTGCTGTTATAATAAATACAACACTCATTGATACTACGTCTCCTAAAACACCATAGGAAAACCAATGGTATATACCAAAGCTAATCGCTGAAAGAAAAATTCCTATTCTTGCTCCCAATTTTTGAATTGCAATGTATAGTAGTGCACCCCTAAAAATTAATTCTTCAAAGACAACAGATTTGATGTTCCACCAAAGAAAGTTTGCAATTCCAACAAAGGTTACGCTAGGATTTAATTCCCATTGCGCACTTGTTAGTGTTGAATCAATAATTTGTATGAAAGCACATAGTACACCAGTAAAAATAAATCCAATTAAAAATTGAAAAAACCTCGTTCTTACAGGGGTAATACCTAAAACAAATAAATTTTTCTTAGCAAATATATAAATCAGTATCCAGGAAATAATTAGTTGTACTATTATTCCTAACAATATCATCTCTCCAATCTCATTACTTAATTTATATGACTTCCCTCTACCTTGAAATAATATCATAATATTCTGATATTAATGTGTGCTTTTTTACTAACCTGCACTTTAGCTCAATAAAAATGAAAAGCCTTCTCACTCGAGAGGGGCATATTTTTTGCCATTAAAAACCAACCATCGGGAAACTGGTTGGTTTCTGTTTCATTTATTCTTTTAAGGATACGCCATTATTGCATGTAAGCTGATTTAGGTTTTAGGTAGGAAATCTAGGGAATTACGGTTAATACCTTTTTTAAAAACATATATTTGATGAGGAGCGTGAAGAGAATTGTTTGTCTTTAAATCTTCGTTAAGGCCGCGATAGGTTTCTAATAGCTTGACCAAAAATTCGAGCCAATACTTACTTTTAGGAGGCACACGATGAAATTTGCTGGGATAGGTCTAATTATGCTAGCCGCAATATGCTGGGGCATTAGTGGAGGAATTGCCGACATTTTAATGACCAAGGGCTGGGATCCTATTGTGATTTCACTGTACCGGGGAGCTGTTGGATTTATATGTTTTTTTGCATGGTTTCTCTTTCGCTTTAGACAAAATTGGACCTTCTCCACTCGTTTATACATATGGTCCCTATTGGCGGGTGTTGGTGTTGCTGGAAATTTCACTTTCTATTTTCTAAGTATTCAAGCTTCAAGCATTGCTGTTGCTGCTACTTTAATGTACACGGCGCCTGTCTTCGTCCTCATAATATCTTTTTTGTTGCGAATAGAACGTTCAACCTGGTTTAAATGGGGCTGCATTGCAGGTGTACTTATAGGAATTACCCTGCTGACAGGTGCCTACAACACCAAATCAATTTCAGTGAGTTTTCTAGGGGCGGCAGCGGGGCTGGCTGCTGGTCTTTCCTATTCATTGTTTATATTTGGATTTAAAAATGCCTCTTCTATCGGAAAGCCGCAGACTACGTTAACCATCGCCTTTTTTTCTTTATGTGTCATCCTTTTTCTTTTTACGGATAAAAATGAAGCAGTTGCTGTGGTGACGTCAAGTGACATAGGATGGTTTCTTCTATTAGGGATCGTGGGTGCTGGAATTTCATTTATATTTTATGTGATTGGCGTTCGGTTGACTTCCGCGACAACTGCTTCGATGGTTGCTATGGTTGAGCCGGTCACAGCTTCATTATTTGGTGTTCTGATTATCGGAGATCATTTGACTATCATTCAACTTCTTGGAATGATGGTCATCTTGGTTACAATCACCGTACTTAGTGTGAAGCAGTCCGACTGAGCAAGCTTATCTTCACTCGACTAATTTAGCTGATCATTTTTTTGTAAAACGGCATTTTCTTAGTAAAAGGCTGTTTTCGCAAAGTTTGTTGCTTACAAACTAGTTTTAATTACTGAGTTGATTGAAGTGGAAGGCACTTGATCCTCGAAAATGCATTCGCATTTTCTTCGTGCGGTGCTTATTCGAGGAAGCTTATTCAATGTCCTGCGGGAAGAGAGGGAGCGGGAGACCCCGCAGGCGTGAAACGCCGAGGAGGCTCCCGTTCCTCCCCGCGGGTTCGCTGCGTGACTGGAGCGGAAATCAACGGGCAAGCTTTATAGTCTAAAAACAACAATCTATACGAAAAGAGCCTAGTAAAAATACAGCCCAAAGGAAAAAGGACGGCAGGATATTTTACACTGCCGTCCTTTTTTCTTACTTCATGCTCAAACGTCTAATCCGCTCATCCAAATTCGGATGCGTTGAGAACAATGAAGCTTTGGTTCTATTATTAATTTTCAAAGTAGAAATCGCTGTTTGCTCTTCACCCTGGATACGGTTTGAGTAAGCCTTCAGCATTTGCAGAGCATGTGTCATTTTGTCCTTGCCTGCCAGGTCTGCGCCGCCGCGGTCCGCATGAAACTCACGGTGACGGGAATAAGCGAAGACCACGAGGCTGCCGAGAATTGAGAAGACGATTTGGAACACGATGACCGCAATGAAATGAACGATTGGCGCCATTTCTTCTCTAACAAAACGGGATGCTACCCATGCTGCAATTCGTGCAAGGAAAACCACAAATGTGTTCACGACACCTTGAAGAAGTGTCATGGTAACCATATCTCCGTTTGCAATATGTGCAACCTCATGGGCAATGACGCCTTCAATGGCATCGTCGTCCATTTCCTGCAGCAATCCGGTCGAAACCGCTACAAGAGAGCGTTTCTTAGAGGGTCCAGTGGCAAATGCGTTCACTTCAGGAGAATGATAGATTCCCACCTCAGGCATATGTGTTAAGCCTGCTGCTCTGGATAGGCGGTGAACCTTTTCCACAATAGTGCGTTCAGCTGATGATAGTGCTCCATTCGGATCCAGCACCTGGACATTCATCATTTTCTTGGCCATCCAGCGGGACATCAAGAGTGAAATGAAGGAGCCAGAGAAACCAATGACAGCACTCACAACCAGCAAGGCACCGAAATCAATGCCGCCTTGGGCATTAATGTAATTTCCTCCGCCAATCAGCGAGAAAATAATACTGATCGTCAATAGAACAAGTACGTTCGTCAATAAAAAGTAGAATATGCGCTTACCCATTTTCTCACCCTTATATATAAATTTTTTATTTCAAGGTCATATGAACTTGTCACCTGACTATATTTTATATTTTTTCTAATAAAATTACAAGAATTAAATAATCTGACCATAGTTTTAAAAGGGTAAACAAAAGGGAAAGCCATTGACTGTTAAATAGGAAACAATTAGGATGGAGACATCTAATAGAAGAACGCAGGGGCTGATAACCTTGGAATTATTCCAGCTATCGAGAAAAAGCATGGCTGATTTTCTCTACTCATTAAAGGGGGAAGGGACCTATTCACCTAAAGAAATCCTCCAGATTGCGTGGCAAGCTGCCCATCAACAGAACGATAAAACAATGGAGGCGTTCTTAGATACAAAAATGCCTGCCATTTTCGAAAAATTGCTAAGGGCTGATTTGCACAAAATTGGCTTTTCGATAAATGAAATTGTTGCACTGGGAAACCAGATTGAATTTACGAATTTATCGTCAGCTGCGGTGCAAAACTGGGTGAAGCGGGATGTAAAGGAGCTCATAGGAAGCCCACAGCTTGGAAAAAAGTATTCGGTCGACCAGGCTGCCATGCTGTTTATCGTGGAGGATTTGAAAGCAACTCTCGATTTCGACTCTATCCGGAAAATCCTCGCTCTCTTATTCAATGACCTTGATGACCGGACAGATGATGTGATTGAGCCGATCCCTTTTTATTCGGCATACGCAGCTATTTTTGAAAAAGCGCATCATCAAAACATCGTAGGGGAAAGCATGCACGAACAGATGGAACAGTGCATCAAAAAAGAAGCCTTGAGAACGCTGGAGACTTTTCAGGAATTAACCGACCAGCAAAAAGACATTGTCTCCAATATCCTTGTGACCGCATCTTTAACGGTCCTATCGGCGTACTATAAGTCGCTTACAAAAAAATATGTGTCTGCTACCTTGTTTTTAAATGGGTAGCTGAAAAAACATCGCCAGCTTTACAGCTGGCGATGTTTTTACCTATCAGGGGTGGGACATCATTTTTATTAAAAAAATCTTTCAAATACCTGTTGACCGTGTGGTGCACCCCTCAGTTTATGATTGGAGTGGGAGGAAATGATGTACAAGATTAGTGAATTTGCCGAGATGACTGGCTTAACCAAAGAAACACTGCGCTATTATGCGGAAGTGAAATTGCTCGAGCCTGCTTATATTGATCCAAAAAACAATTACCGGTACTACGATGATGGAAGCTATTTCTTGGCTATCCTTTTAATAAAACTTAGAAGATTAGGATTTACCATCCAGGAAATGATTTCGGTGATGGAAGACGAATCCTTTGCCAACTTGGAAAAATTACTGCTGCAAAAAAGGGAGCTCATACAGATGCAAATGGAGGAGCTTCGGCTTCAGATGGAAGAAATCGATGTGTTTTTGGAATCAGGGAGGGAGGAAGAATCGTGATTGAGTGGAAAGAGGAAATCATGATTGAGACGAATATTGAAAAAGTGTGGAGTTTGTTTTTGGACGAACAGATCAAAAAAATAATGCCCAAGGTCGAGGAGCATACATTAATAGAAAAAACGGAACAGGAAGCGGGCGCGAAACATCGGCAAACCTACAGAGAAGGCAAGCGCCTTGAAACGTATATCGTAGAAACATTGGACTATGAAAATGGCGAAGCCAAAAAGCATAAGCAAATCCAATTTGTCCTTGGAAAGGCCTTTGAAATCAGGCTGGCTTTTACACTTCTAAAAATTGATGACAACCATACAAAGTTTATTTACGAAGGTCAAAATAAGGGAGTTAACTTTGTCGGAAGAGCCATGCTGAAGCTGGGAGGCGAAAAAAACAACCATAAGGTGGTAGAAGAATTTATGCAGCGGGTTCGAGAGGAAGCTTTGAAAATTTGAATTAAATGGTGATGGTACCAGGTACCACCCGAATTTTGTCGAATGGGGCTTTTGGGCCGAAATTGAATATTTTGAATTTTTTGTTTGATATCGTTAATATGTTTATAGTGGTAAAAAACTGTAAAAAGGAGGATCCTGTTTTGGAGCAAACCCTGATTAAAGCTGATGATTATGTGACTTTGTGGGGGATTATCGTGGTGTGGGCTTCAGCGAGTATTTATTTGGAGCAGCGCTATAACTGGGCCGCGAAAATTTCAGGTGCCATTGTCGCCCTGATTGGTGCGATCATTCTATCGAATACCGGCATTATTCCTACAGCCTCACCTGTTTATGATGCGGTATGGACTTTTATTATCCCGCTCGCCATTCCGCTCCTGCTTTTCCATGTGAATTTTAAAAAAATATGGCAAGAAAGCGGCCGCTTGCTGATTATCTTTCTGATCAGCTCCATTGGGACGGTTGCAGGTGTGATCATCAGTTTCTTTTTATTAAAGGATCATATCCCGATGCTTGATAAAATTGGCGCTATGCTCAGTGCGTCATATATTGGCGGGGGAGTGAATTTTGCAGCTATGGCGGCAAAGTTTGAAACACCGGGAGAAATGGTCTCTTCAGCCGTAGTGGCAGACAATTTAATGATGGCCATTTATTTTGTTGTTCTCATGATGATTCCAGCGATGAGCTTTTTCAGGAGCCGCTTTAAGGCCCCGCATGTTGAAAAAGTGGAAAGCGGAAGTATAGGAGAAGAGGGCAAAACGCTTGCAGAAAGCTTTTGGAAACGGAAGGATATTTCGCTGAAGGACATGGCATTATCCGTAGGGACCGCGTTTCTGCTTGTCATCGTCTCTTTTAAAATAGCAGAATTCCTGGACGGACTTATACCTTCCGGAGAAGAGACATCATTCTTGCTAAATCTGCTTAATGGGCTATTCGGGGACAGGTATCTGATGCTGACAACCCTTACATTCCTTGCCCTGGCGTTATTTCCAAAGTACTTTGAATCGATTAACGGAAGTCAGGAAATCGGAACCTTCCTCATTTACTTGTTTTTTGTTGTGATCGGTATTCCGGCATCCATCCCAATGATCATTCAAAATGCTCCGCTGCTTTTGGTATTCGTTTTTATCATTGTGCTGGTGAACATGGCCGTTTCGTTAACTGCCGGCAAACTATTAAAATATGACCTTGAAGAAATCCTGCTTGCCAGCAATGCGAATGTCGGCGGTCCGACAACAGCTGCAGCGATGGCCATTGCGAAAGGATGGAAGGATCTGATTGGCCCCATTCTGGTCGTCGGAACGATTGGCTACATTATCGGCAACTATGTTGGCACCACGCTTGGACTTTGGTTTTCTGCTTTTATATAATGGCTGTTTTGGCAAACTTTGTTGCTATTTAACAAGTAGTAAGGAGCGGTTGAATTCCGCTCCAGGATGCCGCAGCATTTTATTTAGAAACAATCCTTTGCAAAAAAACTGCCCGCAACTTTTTGCGGGTTATTTATTTTGGATGAAATTCCCATAATCAATGACTTTTATGACCCCATCTTTGGATAATGCTAAATTTGCTCTCCTGATGTCTTTGGGTGTTAAACCATGGCTGGTAAATGTAGTTCGCATTTGATTAATACTATTTTGATATCGTGAGTGATCAGGAACGTTCACTGGCATTTTTTCCATGATGATCCATCCATGTCCATGTTGTATGACAGGGCACAGGTGGTTTCTTATTTCTGGAGGACTTTTTGTAAAAAGTTCAAATTCTGTTTTATTCCCGCTAATGCCCCATTCTGAAGTGGCCACCTTTAAAACATAACCATTCCCCATGTCATAAACCATTCGGCTATGGCCATAGCCAAGCAACTTATACCTTAATCGCATGGTTCTTTTGGCCAGTTTCATCTTATTATAAATGCCCATACTTTTCCATTTATTCATATTTGATATCCAAAGTGTAATAGCTTGCCGTTCGTTTGGAGACAAAAGATTGGATTGAGAATGAATATCCGATGACAAAGCTCTCACATCCCTATCCGAAATAATTCATACATAATATAGTATTGAAAGAGGGAAGAGCTTGTCAGTGCATATAACTAGGTTTCCGGACGCTTTGGCAGAATTCAGCCATTTTTAGCGATTTTCCAGTTTTCTTCAAGTGAAATCCAAGGAAATTTATCAGGATTTATATTATAATAATAGCTAGTTTAATTTTTAGAGAGACGAAACTTTTAGATTTGAAAGCGGTGTTTGCAGCATGAATAAACGGTTTGGTTCCGTTACGATCTTTTCTTCCGTACAATGGCTTTTCTTTATATTTGCGAATACAGTGATGATCCCGATTTCAGTGGGAACGGTCTTCCAGCTGCCGGATGAAACGATTGCAATGATGCTGAGAGCCTCGCTTGTATTTACAGGGCTTGCGTCGATTTTTCAGGGCTGGAAAGGGCATCGCTATCCATTGATGGAGGGGCATTCCGGCTTGCTTTGGGGAGTTATTTTAAACTTGGGGTTGTCGGCATCCTCCCTGGGAATGAGCTATACCGAAATAGGCGGCGGAATCGCCACAGGAGTACTTTTAGCTTCAGCCGTTACGCTGATTCTCGCGGCATTTAATGGAATATCTCTATTAAAAACGATTTTCAACCCGATGGTGATGTCAGTTTATCTGTTTCTATTAACCTTCCAGCTGATTTTTATCTTTTTCAAAGGCATGATGAAAGTCAGTGAACAGGGCACGATGGATGTTCCCGTCACTTTATATTCTTTTGCCCTTGTCATTTTTGTCAGTTTGCTAAAATTAAAAGGGAACGGAATCGTCAGCAATTTTTCAATTTTAATCGGATTGCTGGCCGGCTGGATCGGCTATGATTTGCTCTTTATGAGTGAAGTTCAGCAAGACGCAGCTGCGGGAGATGTGAGTTTCACGCTGTTTCCGCTGGGACCGCCTAACCTCGAAATCGGGATTATTGCGGTTACGTTCTTTGCTGGTTTGATGAACCTGAGCAACACAGTTGCTTCAATTAGCTCAGGGGATACACTTTTTAAAAAAGAATCCGGTCACCGGGAGTACCGTGGTTCCATATTTTTTACAGCCGTTTTCACCGTGATCGGCAGCGGATTCGGACTGGTGCCGTATACGCCATTTACATCATCCATTGGATTTTTGCAGAGTACACGAATTTTCATGAAAACGCCATTTTTCCTTGGGGGCGCACTGCTGGCCGTGATTGGCCTGATCCCGCCGCTGGGCACATGGCTGGCAGGCATGCCGGTTACGGTCGGAAATGCTGTCCTGTTTGTCGCTTATCTGCAGCTTTTCGGTACGGCTTTTAACAGCTTAAACGGAAAAGTCTTTAACTCGAATACGATATTTCGCCTGGCGGCTCCGGTGCTGATCGGTATCAGTTTAATGAACACACCAGCTGCGCTGTTCGCTGATTTGCCAGTCCTGATCCAGCCATTTATATCAAATGGGCTGATTATGGGCGTGTTCATTTCCATTCTTATGGAAAAAATGGTGAACTGGTCTGTGTTTGAGTCATTTGAATTGAAGAATAACTAGAGAAATCCCCTGGCAAAGGGGATTTTTTTAATAGATAGAATCTGCATCAGCAGGCAGATTCCTCACATGCTTCAAAAATGCGGTAACCCTTTTATCGTCTTCATAATGATAGGCGAAGCCCAGCTTATCCGCGACCTCAATCGCGTTTTTCCTAAAAAGGTCGCACATCGCGAACAGAGCATTCCAAATGTTATGAAATTTAGCGTCAGAATAAGTAGCCTCGAACTGCTCCCATTCCCCTTGATCTAGAAAATCCGGCAGGTCCTTGCCAACCTTCCCGGCGCTTTTTGTAAAATCCGTCTGTATGCCGACCTTCCATTCCAGCATCTTCATCAGCATATGGCGGTTGATTTGCTCATGCATAAACATCGCATACGTTAGCTCCCTTCGCCAAAGCCCTTTGCTGATGTTCATGCTGATCCACCAAAACTCGTTGCAGATATCTGCAAACTCCTGAGCAGTCGGCTTTTGGACCCAATAATCCCGGTCAGAGGCAGGCGGCATGGGGCCCATGAGCCCATCTTTATCGAGAAGCAGCACACTCAAGCTGTCAGGCAGCAGAAGCTCATCCATTTTTTCAACCGGAATTAAGGTCAAATCGATTCGGTTCCCGTCCATAAACTGCATTAGATAAGGAAAGCGGCCAAGCCCATCAGCAGGCGGCAGCACCTTTTCCTCCGGCAGCTGCATCATAATCCGCTCGCCAAACACATCCACCCAGCTATGATCACGGGTGAAGGAATCAATACCCCTCACCAGGTACACAATATCGTAATCTTGACAGATATCTTTTTTTACATTCGCATTCGCGCGTGAACCATTGAGGATGACAGCGCGAACTCGTTCATCTTTCCTGGCTGTTGATAAAATCAGGTTCATCATTTCGGTTTCGGATCTCATATGGCCTCCATCCAGTCTAGTGGTATTGTTTGATTCTTTTCTATTTATTTATTGTAATATTTCCAAAATTAATTTAGTAGCTTTTTAGAAAAATCCAGCGGTAAGTTCAATCAAACGTTTGATTAAAATCGAATGAAAACATTGTGCACATGGATACTCCCTGTTGGATGAACAAAAGTGATAAAATGGAATAGATATTTTGGACATATCAGGTTTTGGCTGATATTCCTTTAGAAAATGGAGGTAGGTCCTGGTTGAAAAGAATGCTACAGGCCGTCATTTTTGATTTGGATGGTGTCATTGCAGATACATTTGAGTTATATTACATAGCGAATAAAAAGGTAGCAGATTTACTTGGTGTTCCTTTTACAAGAGAAGATAATGAAAGATTTAAAGGCATTGCCCGGAAAGAAATTATAGAATCGCTAGTTCATTCCTCAGGAAAAATTCTGACAGATACAGAGAAGATAAAAATGGGTGACGATAAGAATAAGCACTATCAGGAATTGATCGAGGCTATGGATGAAAGTGCTGTTTTGCCAAGAATGAAAGAATTCATTATGGACTTAAAAAAACATAATCTGAAACTGGCAATCGCTTCTTCAAGCTCAAACGGCCCGACCGTTTTGCAAAAGCTTGGGCTCACTGCATACTTTGATTGCATTGTAGACCCTTCTTCCCTTCAAAAGGGAAAGCCGGATCCGGGGATTTTTCTAAAAGCAGCAGATTGCCTGCAGGTTCCTTATGAAAATTGTGCCGCGCTGGAAGATGGGGAAGCTGGGCTTACGGCAATTAAAAAGACAAAAATGTTTTCGGTTGGGATTGGGCAAGCATTAGAGGAGTTAAAGCCTGATTGGCATGTTATGAGTACAGAAGAAATTTCTTATCAAGAACTTCTGAAACGGTTTGAAGGGTGATGAGCATGGAAGATCGGGATGAGAGAGTAAGAGAGTTTGAGTTAAAATGGTTTGACATGGTCATGGAGGAGTATAACTCATTAAGAAATGAAGCAGGAGACTCCTTGAAGCACCAGCAATCCATCATAAATTATGGCTTAACCGCAATTGGTGTCTTAATTGCCTTCAGTGCCAATCTGTGGGGAAAAGAGCATATTGTTGAGAGCATTTATGTGTTATTTATCCCTTTTATGTGCAATCTAATCATACTTATATGGAACGGTGAAGTCCGCCGGATGTCCAGGGCAGGACAATATATCAAACGAATAGAAGAAAAGGTTCACCGGCAGTTTTCCAGCAGAATCGATATAAACGAGCAGGCGCTAGAATGGGAGACTTTTTTACGGAAACCAAAGGAAGAAGAGGCAGAAACCCAGGAACGATCGAGGCTTAAACGAATGCTGGGCTGGATAGAAGGTCTGTTTTCATTTTTGTTTCAAAAGGATGAAGAAAGAAATAATAAGATTAAAAGCAATTATATAGCCATTATTATCATGTTTGGAGGACTTAGTGTTCTTTCCGTTCTGCTGGCGTTCGGCCATAATTTCAGTATGTACCAAAAAGAAACATCCTTGAAAGGTCCGGAGCTTTTAAACTCCTGGGCAGCTGCTGAGTATGGCTGGCTGATTTTGTATGGTGTACTGTTACTTGTCGACTTTTTGTTTTTTGTATACCATTACCGATATTTCCAAAAGGTCAAAAAATAGCAGAAAAGGTGAATGGATTGAATCAGGATATTGTAATAGGGATTGATGGGGGCGGCACATATACAAGAGCAGCCGTTGCAGATCTGAAAGGCAACATACTGGGTTTTTCCAAAAAGGGCGGCTCACACCCTGAAAAAAATCACAATCCTAAAATAAATGTGCAGTCAGCTATTATGGAAGCCATGAATGAAGCAGGTGTGTCGTTAAAAAATGTTAAAGGGATTGTGGGCGGATTTGCTGGAATAAATAAACCAGAAGACCGGGAATGGGCGGCAGAATTTATAAAACTAAGCGAACTCAATTGCCCGGCTTTCATACTCAATGATTCCGAAGTTGCACAATATGGGGCATTTCTGGGAAAGAGTGGCATACTGGCAATTGCCGGCACTGGCTCAATTGTGATGGGAAAAACGGGGAACGGTTTGTCTGTTAAAAATTATGATTTTCACCACGATTCCGAAGCGGCTTCCAGATTCCTTTCCTATCACGCTATATATGAGATTGTGTCAAATAAACCTTTATATGAGGAGAACCCTTTTATAGAATCAGTTTTAGCCTTTTGGAGTGCGGACAGCGTTGACGACCTCCGATTGCTGGCATCGAAAGGCTTTACTTCAAATAAAGTGGAAAGGATCCAGCGGCTGAGCAGTATGGGGAAGGTTGTAACAGCCGGAGCTGCCGGCGGAAGTCAAATCGCCTACCGTGCTAGTAAGAAGGCTGCTGATTCATTGTCTGTTGGCATAGGGCTGGTATCATCCCTGTTTTCAGAAGAAAAGGTCCAGCTGGCTTTTACAGGCGGGGTGGCCAGGAATAACTATATTCAGAAACTAATCATGGATGAACTTGAAAGTGGCAGACTGGAGAAAACCTTTGATTGCCAAGAACCTCAATTACCGCCTGTTTTAGGAGCTGTTTTATATGCTTATACAGAATGGGGAACCCGTCATGACCAGGAAATAATAAAAAAGCTCTTAAAACATGCACAAACAAATGATTATTACTAGAAAAATAGAGAAAAGAGGGTCCCGGCAGGTTTCCGATTGGCTTTATTCGTGAGAATTTCGGTATATCCGCCAATTCGATTATAACGGCACCCTCTTATCTTTCTTAATGCACCAGCTTCACCTGCTGCCTCAAAATCTTCCCGCTCGCATTTCGCGGAAGTCTATCCGCAAAGGAGTAGATTCGCGGACACTTAAACTCAGCCAATTGCTCAGCTGCAAAAGCACGCAATTCCTCTTCAGAAACATCCCCCTTCAGCACAACGACTGCTTTAACGGTTTCACCCCACTCTTCATTCGGAACACCCACAACACAGGATTCCAAAACGGCATCATGCTTGGCAAGGACTTCTTCAATTTCACGCGGATAGATATTCACACCGCCCGAAATGATGAGATCTTTTTTCCGGTCCACAATGTAAAAATAGCCATCCTCATCACGATAAGCAATGTCACCGGTATACAGCCAGCCGTCTTTGATCGTTGCATTCGTTTCATCCTGGTTATTGTCATATTCAAGCATCAGACTGTCGCCTGTTAAAAGGATTTCCCCGTACTCATGCGGTGCCGTATCGGTTCCATCCGGCCGGACAACACGAATTTCCATATTCACCGTCGGATGCTTGCCGATGCTTCCGGCTTTCTCCGAATGCTCTTCAGGATATAGTAAAATTCCATTTGGTCCCGCTTCGGTCAGTCCATAAACCTGATAGAAGTTTTCGTTCTGGAATGCTTTTTTTACATGATGATAAGAAGCAAGTGCAAGCGGCCCGCCGCCGTAAGCAAAAACGCGCATGCTTGATAAGTCATAGGAAGATAGGTCAGGATCCTTGGCCGCAAGTAAATAGGCAACCGGTGCTGCGAAGGAGAAGGTTACCTTTTCCTGCTGAATCCAGTTCATGAATCCCTTTGGCGTAAAGTCCCCAATAACGTGGGAAGCTCCGCAATAAAAGCCGCTCATGAAAAAGGTATTTAACGGAGCCGAGTGGGAGAGCGGCATTAGGGTGAGCATGGAATCTTTGTGGGACAAGCTGAAATTGACCGAAACAGCCGCAGCAATGGCGAGAATGCGTTCATGGTTGAACACGACCCCTTTTGGTGTACCGGTTGTCCCTGAAGTGAAAAGAATTTCGCAAACATCCCGTGAATCAATTGGCACATTCAGGTTTTCGCCCGAAAAATGGGCGGAAGCTTCAGTGCTTTCCTGAATGGAAAAGTAGTGCTTCAAGCTGCTGCTGGCCTTTAGGGCTGTAACGGTTCCTGAAAGCTCATTTTCATATAGCACGCCCGCTGCGTTTGAATTTGCAAAAATAGCCCCCAATTCCGTCGGGGTCAAACGGATATTCATCGGCATCGGAATCGCACCGATTTTCATGCAAGCGAAAAAGGCATAAAAGAAATGCTCATTATTTCGAGACATCACGGCAATTCGGTCACCGCGCTGAATTCCTTCATCCTGCAGAAATCTTGCCAGTCTGTTGCTCGTTTTGTTCATATCTCCGTATGTAAGCCTGTTCGAAGACGTAATAAATGCGTCTTTCTCTGGAAATTTCCTCGCGTTTCTCTCCAAAACTCCATGTATTGTTGCTCCCACTTTGCTCAGCCCCTTTAAAAATGATTAATGCTCAGCTGACTTGACCTGGCTGTTTTCATACTTTTCTTTGTACGTCAAAATGTCTTCCCGCAGCATCTGCAGCTGCATGATTTGTTCCTCAATTTCCCTCAGCTTGCTGTCTGCGAATGCAATAATTCTGCTCTTTTCCGCTTCGCCTTCAGGATTGGATTCATAGAGGCCGATCATTTCCTTAATTTCCTGGAGGCTAAAGCCAAGCTTCTTCCCGCGCAGAATCATCTTCAAGCGTCTCCGCTCCTTATTTGTATAGCTGCGCTGTTTGGTCAGGCTGTCCCGGTTCTCGGAAGTCAGCATCCCGATTTCCTCATAATAGCGGATCGTCCTTGAACTGATATCAAACATGGTTGCCAGCTCGCTAATGGTAAAAAGTTTTTCTTCTGCCATTTCTGTATCCTCCTAGTTGACGTTAACGTTAGCTTAGTTTTATAATAATTCTGAAAATTATATTTTGTCAATAGAAAAAGCCAGAAACCACAGGTTGAGAAATTATTTAAAGGAGTGATTTTTCCATGAACATGACTTCCCAGGACAAGCAGACGAAAGGAAAGAATGCGTATTCTTTTGATGAATTTTTAGAACAGCGGGACAATCTGGATTGGTACAAGGATGATCCTTTTTTGCAAAAAGCCCTTAAAAAATTTGCAGGCTCCCATTATGAACAGATACATAAAGAGCTGCTGAGCTTTTCCCCAGCTGTTTCAGCCAAATGGAACAAGCTGGCGGAGAGAGCGGCAAGGCCTGAAGTCCGCCCGTATATGCTGCCTTATGATGCGTTTAACCATCGGATTGACCGCGTTGTCCGGCCAATGGAAACCCATCAGCTCGAAAAAAAAGTGTTCGGCGAAGGTCTGTTTTCAAGAAAAATGCCATCCTGGGAGAGTTTTGCGAAGCGGATGCTGATTCATCAGCTTGGGGAAGCAGGCGTTGCCTGCCCGCTGACATGCACGATTGGATTAATTGCACTCCTTGAACAATATCCAAATGAAGAACAACCGGAGCTGCAGGAAATCTTGCAGCATACAAAAGAGGGAATAGACGGGGACTTTGCAATCGGAGCCCAGTTCATGACGGAAATCCAGGGCGGCTCCGATTTACCTGCCAATGTCCTTGAAGCAGTTCCGGACGGGAAAAACTATCGCCTGTACGGGAATAAGTTTTTCTGTTCAGTAGCGCATGCAGACTATTCGGTTGTCACGGCAAAAATTTCAGGCACAGACAAAGTTTCAACGTTCATTGTTCCGTCCTGGCTGCCAGGGGAAAAAGAAAAGGAAAAGCGCAATGGCTATGAAATCAACCGCATCAAATGGAAGATGGGGACGGCCGAGCTGCCGACAGGCGAATTCCAATATAATGGAGCGCTAGCCTATCCGGTCGGTCCTGCAGGAAAAGGGGTAGCAGTTGCGGTTGGAATTGTTCTCACTTTATCGCGCCTTGAGATTGGCATTGCCTGTGCCGGCTTTATGCTCCGTGCTGCAAGGGAGGCAAAGCTATATGGCGATTTCCGGACGGTTTTTGGAAAAAAGGTAAAAGACTACCCGCTATCCGCCAGAACTTTGAAGCGAATAGAAAATGCCGCACAGCGGACAACTGCAGGCACATTTAAAATATATGACCTTTTCCTTCATCTGGATCAGCCGCTGAATGCCGGCATTCCAGTCGATCAGCCGCTAGAAATGCGAAAGCAGCTCTTTAATTTGCGGGAGCTTGTCCTGCTGCAAAAAGTCTGTACAACGAATGAAGGGGCTGAGGTTCTGCGCGATGCGATCTCTGTTTTTGCCGGCCATGGCGTCATGGAGGAATTCTCCTCATTGCCGCGCATTTTCCGCGACGTCGTCGTGAATGAACAATGGGAGGGACCGCGCAATTTGCTGCTGACACAAATTTACCGGGACATTCAGAGAGTGACAGATTGGTATCCGCCTGCTGATTTTGTGGCGAACGTGCTCGAAGGCGCTTCTCAGGAAACAGTTGATCGTTTCGCGGAACAGCTGACAGATCTGCTGCAGCGCCCGGTCTGCGGGGAAGTCAGCGAAGCTTCCATGGAAGCCGCTGAAGAATGGGATCAATTCTGTGATTGCTTTTTTAAAGCGTATCAGACTGTCGCGGTTGAGGAATTGAAATAAAGAAAGTGCCTGGCAGCTGCTTTAATTGAAACTGCCAGGCACTTTTATGACTGTATTATGGGGGAAACACCCATGGTCAACCGCTTGAAATGGAAGATTACTAATGTTTACCCGATAAATAACCGAAGCCCGTACATTCGCCTAAAAAAAATCGGGTTGCCCTGCATATTTTCATGCAGCACCAGTTCCCCTGTTTCCATATTGTCGTACATCTCTCCCTGTGTTTTGCCAATGGCTTTATTGTGAGATTCCTCCTTTTTTTAAGCGACCAAAAAGCGATACTGCAATGGCAGCATGAGCAAGACATATAAACCTATGATCTTCAAAATAACCGAAATGAGCATCCTATTCTCCCATTAAGGTGTTTAATCTTTTCCATTTTGCACCAAATTCACTGCTTTTACATGAATCGAAAAAATAGGAACAAATGTTCTTTTGGACGTGCATATCTGCATCAGCTTCTCAATATGATGAAGTATCATCAAAGAAAAGAGGCGATTGTGTTGATTAACAGCCAGTGCATTTTAGCTGAAGAGATGCTGATCCGCTTTGTCGAGCTGAACCGTAAGAAGAAAGAGCTTGAGACAGAGCTGGGTAAACTGAAAGACCTGTTTCACCAGTATTTCGATGCAGCGGTCGGACACAATGAGAAAGGAGAAGTCACAATTAACAACTACAAACTGCAAAGGCAGATTCGAAAAACAGAAAAATTTGATCAGGCAACGACTGTTCAAAAGCTGGAAGAATTGAATCTCCTTGATCTTATTCAAAAGAAGCCTGATGAAGGAAAAATTAAATCTGCACTGGATCTTGGATTGATTAAGGAGGAGGACCTGGAGGGATGCAAGCTCTCAAAAATGACCGCAGCCCTCCTTGTGAAAAAACTGGATTCTTAAAAATCGCTTCAAAAAACAGGTGAATTTTTTTATAAGGCTCTTTTCTAAACGAATGTTGTTTATAAGTAATTTTCATAAATGAACATTGATAAATAAGGTTGGTTGATTGGAGCGCAAGGTGCGAGCTCCTCGAAAATGCTATCGCATTTCCTTCGTGCGGTGTTTATTCAAGGAAGCTTATTCAAAGTCCTGCGGGATGCTCACCGCCCGCCCCGCGTTCGCTGAGCATCCTGGAGCGGAAATCAACCACTTCTCACTACTTGTTAAAAAGCAACAAAGTTTGCCCGAACAGCCTTTTGTAAAAAAGGTTTGACCTTCACGCTGCGTAAAGGTGTATCGTAATAAGCAGAAAGTACTTTCATTCATTATTTTCGAAAGGAGGGCATCAACGGCATGGAATATACAGTGCAAAAGCTTGCCAGGCTGGCTGGGGTGAGTTCGAGGACTCTGAGGTATTATGATGAAATTGGGATTCTGAAGCCGGCAAGAACCAATTCGTCGGGATACCGGATTTATGGCCAGCAGGAAGTGGATCGGCTACAGCAGATTCTTTTTTACAGAGAGCTTGGCGTCAGCCTGGATCAAATCAAGGAAATCATCACCGCACCTGCTTTTGATGCTGCCGGTGCATTGAAGGAGCATCGGGCGAAACTCCTGGAGAAAAGAAAGCAGCTGGATTTGCTTATTGATAATGTGGAAAAAACCATTATGTCAGCAGAAGGGAGAACGGCCATGTCAGACAAGGAAAAGTTTGAAGGATTTAAAAAGAAGATGATTGATGATAATGAGAAAAAATACGGGAAAGAGATCCGTGAGAAATATGGCGATGAGACGGTTAATCAATCGAATGCCAAGATGATGAATATGACAAAGGAGCAGCATGAGGCTGTAACGAAATTGGGTGAAGAGGTGAACAGCACCTTAGCCGCAGCTATACAAGCAGGCGATCCGGCAGGGGAGCTTGCACAAAAAGCAGCTGATCTCCATAAGCAGTGGATCACGTTTTATTGGAGTGAATATAGCAAAGAGGCACATGCAGGCCTGGCAGAAATGTATGTCGCAGATGAAAGGTTTAAAGCCTATTATGATAAAATCCATCCTCATGCTGCAGAGTTTTTAAGAGATGCGATTTTAATTTATACAGGACAACAAAGCAAATAAGCATAGCGGCTGGCTTCGGCCAGCCGTTTTTTTTACATTTATCATTAAATACATCGGTTTACTGCATGTAACTTCTTGCGTGGGGAAAGATGAATAGAAAGAATTCGCACAGCAGGTGATGCTATGAGTCATTTTCCTTCATACGAAGAGGTGCAAAAAGTCAGGGAAACGTTAAGGGATGTTTCTTTTGAACACTGGGTGCAGGACGATTTATGGAGCTTTAATTGGTGGCTGTTAGTGGCTGCCACCGTTCTTCCCTTTGTTATTTGGTGGAGGCTGGTGGACAAGGAGCGTTTTTTTGAACTCCTTGCTTTCGGCTTAATCTGCGGAATGATTGCTTGTTTCCTGGATGTAATGGGTGTGGATCTTCTATTATGGGGCTACCCCGATAAATTATTTCATTTTATCCCGCCATTAATGCCTGCAGATTTTGTGGTGATCCCGGTTTCAGGAATGCTGATATATCAATACTTCAGCACATGGAAAAGCTTCGGCATTGCTTCGGCTATCCTTTCGGCAATTTTTGCCTATATCATTGAACTATTATTTAGCCTTTTACATATGTTCGAATTGATTCATTGGAAGCATACGTATTCGTTTATAGGCTTTATTCTTATGTTTTTGACGGTTCGTTTATTGATGTTGGGCATAAAGTCGAAGCTCCCTAGGGGAAAAAGCAGTGAACAGCTATAAGGATGAGAGTGGTTCTTTTATCTCCCATCATGTCTGACATTTGACAGCTCATTAGCAGGCATTACATTAAAATCATTCATCTGTCTCTCGCTGGAGCATATTGTAAATCGCCTGTCGCATTAATGGCACTTATTTTTGTAAAGAAAAAAGTTTTCCATGGTGTACTCCACGTCCCGGCTTCCGGCGTTAAAGGCATACTCCTGATTGCTCCTGCATATAGAACATTGAGTGTAAAAGACATGTTAGCAGGAGTGATCGGATGGTAATCTTGGTTACGGGCGGAGCGGAATATATTGGTTCCCATACTGTAGACTTACTCATTGAAAAAGGGTATGAGGCGGTGGTGATCGATAACCTGGAAACGGGCCACAGGGCAGCGGTTCATCCGAAAGCTGCTTTTTATGAGGGCGATATCAGGTCGATAGAATTCCTGGATCAGGTATTTTCAAAGGAGCCGATTGAGGGTGTTTTTCACTTTGCAGCCTCGTCTCTTGTAGGGGAATCGATGAATGATCCGCTAAAATACTATGATAATAATTTGATAGGCTCTCTTAACCTTTTGAAGGCAATGGCAAAATACAAGGTTGGCTATTTGGTGTTTTCCTCCACTGCTGCTGTGTACGGCGAGGGTAAAAGCCAGCCTATACGGGAAGATGCACCTCTCCAGCCTGCCAATCCATATGGGGAGACAAAGCTGGCCATTGAAAGGATGGCTGCATGGTGGGGGAAAGCATCCGGTGCAAGGTCCGTATCGCTCCGTTATTTCAATGCGGCCGGAGCAAAGGGAACAGGCGAAATAGGGGAGGACCATAAAACGGAGACACACTTAATCCCAATCATCCTCCAGGCGGCACTGGGAAAAAGAGCGGAAGTATCTATATTCGGTGATGATTATCCCACATGGGACGGTTCATGCATAAGGGACTATATTCATGTAGAAGATCTGGCGGAAGCCCATTTGCTGTCTTTCTGCTACCTGCAAAGTGGAGGGGACAGCAATGTTTTTAATTTGGGAGGCAGTAAAGGGATATCTGTAAAAGAAGTTGTTAGAGCGGCTGAAGAGGTAACGGGAAAAACAATTAAAGAAAAGGCAGCACCCCGCAGAGCAGGTGATCCGGCAGAATTAATAGCGTCATCAGACAAAGCTCATGCATTGCTGGGCTGGCATGCAAAAAAATTATCCATCCGCCAGATCATCCAAGATGCATGGAAATGGCACAGGTCTCACCCTGACGGATATAAAAGGTAAAAAATCAAAGACGGATTTGGTTTAAATACATCAATAGCTTTTCTTTTAGCTCAGGCCTTTGTAAAGCGAAGTCAATAGAGGCTTTTAAAAACCCAAACTTATCGCCAACATCATAGCGATTGCCCTGGATTAAATAAGAATACATTCTCTCGCGGCCGAGCAATAAATGAAGCGCATCTGTCAGCTGTAATTCTCCACTGCTGTCAAACTTGCCGTTTTCAAGCATTTCAAAAATAGATGGGGTTAAAATATAACGGCCAATTATAGCATGGGTCGAAGGAGCGGCAGCGATTGAAGGTTTTTCAACAAGGCTGTCAACTTTATATAATGCGCCCCGCTGCTCTGAGTAATCGACTATCCCGTATTTACTTACTTCTGAAATGGGAACCTCACTGCATCCAAGGATACTCGTGCCCATTTTGTTATATTGCTCAATCATCTGCAGCAATGCCGGCTTTTTGCCGTCAATGATGTCATCACCAAGAAGGACGGCAAAGGGCTGATGGCCAATAAACTTTTTGGCGCATAAAATGGCGTGGCCCAACCCAAGAGGATCCTTTTGCCTGACATAATGAATATCTGCCAGATTGGAAATTCCGCGAACTTCTTCAAGAATTTCCAGCTTTCCGTTCTTCATCAGCAATAACTCCATTTCAACGGATTTGTCGAAATGATCTTCAATGGCCCTTTTATTCCTGCCGGTTATGATGATAATATCTTCAATCCCCGAAGCGATTGCTTCTTCAACAATATATTGGATGGCCGGCTTGTCGACGATAGGGAGCATTTCTTTTGGCTGAGCCTTTGTGGCCGGCAGAAAACGCGTGCCCAGGCCTGCAGCAGGAATAACCGCTTTTTTAATCATAAAATCCCTCCCATTTTTCCACAGTATTCCCCCTGCATGAACCGCCATTTAGTTATAGGCTATCTATAAGTTACGGTCATACATCAGCTTGCAGGCAGTTTCCTTTTATTTTTATGTTGCCGTCAGGTTGTATTATCCCCTTTATTATCCTCAGCATGGCTGTTAAGGAATATTTTGCACAGGTTCGTGAACCCTAAGCTGTAAATAATCTTGAACCTAGAGGTGTAAAGATTGCTTTTGAATAAAATAACAGCCGAAAAAAACCTTCTGATCCTGGCCTTTATCGCTTTGGCTTTGTTTGTGTCTCCGTTGTACCTATTAGGTGAAAACGCTCATATCCGCGTTCACGATAATTTGGATTCCAATCTTGCCTGGTATAAAATCCTCGCCGAAAGCGGTGAGCTTACAGGACCGATTGATGCAGTCATTCCGCAAATTATGAACGGAAACCTATCCCGGAATGCGTTTGGCTCTGAATGGACCTTAATTGTTTGGCTTTATGCTCTCTTTCCGGCCATGAGTGCCTATGCGCTCAGCCAGACGATTACTAGAGTGTTTGCTTTTATTGGAATGTATTTTCTTTTGAAAAAGCATTTTCTAAAAGAAGAGAAGTGGGCGCCTGTTACGATTGGGACAGCGCTGGCATTTGCATTCACTCCATTCTGGCCATCCGGTATGCTAAGTACGCTTGGGATGCCGCTTGCGCTTTGGGCATTTTTAAATATCAGGCAAGGGGAAAGATCCTGGAGAGATATCCTTGTCTTAACCTTATTGCCCATGTATGCGAGCATCGTTCTCGGGTTTTTCTTTTTCCTGAGTGCCATGGGAATCTTTTGGCTGACAGATGTAATCAGGAAAAAAAAGTGGAATTGGCCATTTCTATTATCGATTGCCTATATGACCGGAATGTTTTTTATCGTAGAATATCGGCTTGTTTATTCCTTTCTATTTGACGATGAACCAAACAGCCGTGATGAATATTTCCATGCAAGGCTAACCTTTTGGCATTGCGTCCGCTTAACCTTTAAAAATTTTGCTTTGGGACACCACCATGCAGCGACGATTCACACCTTAGTGATCCTCCCGCTTATGCTCTTAGCCCTTTTCATGATTATTTGGCAAAAGAACTGGAAAGATGAAAAGGTGTTTGTGTTTCTGTTTTTTCTAAACTTTGCTTTATCAGCATGGTATGCCTTCTGGTTTTACAAAGGCTGGCTGCCGCTTACCGAACGCTTTCATGTTCTGGATACATTCAACTTTGCGAGGTATCACTTTTTAAGGCCTCTGGTTATTTATGTTCTTTTTGCCCTGTCCTTGAAAATCATTTGGTCCCGTGGCCAGTTTTGGAGGCGGCTGGTTCCCGTTTTTGTCCTAGCACAAGTGATTGTCGCATCACTCTTTAATGAGGAAATTCTTTTTCAGGATAAGCCAACTGTAAAGCAATTTTATGCAGAAAAACAGTTTACTGATATTAAGAACTATATTGGGCGCCCGCAGGAGGATTACCGTGTCGCAAGCATCGGCCTTCACCCTGCCATCGCCCAGTATAATGGCTTCTACACATTGGATTCGTATAATAATTTTTACCCTTTAACATACAAATATCAGTTTCGGAAAATAATTGAAAAGGAACTGGAAAAAAACAAAAGAATCCGCATCTATTTTGATGAATGGGGCGGAAGGTGCTATCTCTTTACGGACGAGCTTGGAAAGCATTATATGTTTAAAAAGCATACGAAAAAAAGGCTGAAAAACCTTCAATTGAATACAGATGCATTCAAGGCAATGGGGGGTTCTTATATTTTCTCATCCGTTCCCATCGATAATGCTGCCGATAACGCTCTGCACCTGGAAAAGGTTTTTGAATCAAAAAGCTCTGTATGGAAAATCTACCTTTATAAAGCCATATAATCAGGAGGAAAAAAATGAATAACCCAGTACTCACCATCGTGGTTCCTTGCTATAACGAAGAGGAGGTACTGCCGGAAACGATTAAACAACTAAGCCAATTGCTTGAAGAACTGGAGAACGAAAATCTGGCATCGGAAAAAAGCAAAATTCTGTTTGTGGATGACGGAAGCAAAGACCGGACTTGGCCGATCATTTATAAGCAAAGCTTAAATAATGATAAGGTCAGGGGACTAAAGCTTTCCAGAAATGTGGGTCACCAGAATGCATTGCTTGCTGGTTTATCAGCGGCAGGAAAGGCCGCCGATTGTGCTGTTTCAATCGATGCGGATCTTCAGGACGATATTTCAGTGATCCGGGAGTTTATGCTGAAATTCCGGGAAGGGTATGAAATTGTCTATGGGGTAAGGAGAAAACGGGATACGGATACTTTTTTCAAAAGAAGCACTGCTCAGGGATTCTATAAGATGATGAAGAAGATGGGAGTCGAGCTTGTTTATAATCACGCAGACTTCCGCTTAATGAGCAAACGTGCGTTGGAAGAGCTGCAGCGATATGAGGAGACAAACATGTTCCTGCGCGGGATCGTGCCAATGCTCGGATTTAAAACGGCCATTGTGTATTATGACCGTAAAGAACGGCTTGCGGGAGAGTCCAAGTATCCTTTGAAAAAAATGATCGCCTTTTGCTTTGAAGGCATTACCTCATTTTCGGTTACACCGATCCGGATGGTCATGGCATTGGGGATATGCTCCTTTTTTATTAGCCTTTTATTTGGCATTTACTTTCTTGGACTAAGGTTTTTTGGTGAAACCGAAACCGGCTGGACTTCCTTGATCACTTCCATCTGGATGCTTGGCGGGCTGCAGCTTATGGCGATTGGCTTAGTTGGGGAATATATTGGGAAGATCTATAAAGAAACAAAGAGGAGACCTAAATTTTCAGTAGAAATTGATGCTTTTAATATGCCTATTTCTCCTAATCTGGCTGCGGATGGAGGAACTGAAAATGAGTTCACTGGCATTCATTTTGGAAAATTATCTGAAACGAACTAATACCTTTATTCGCTTTTTGCTTGTTGGAGCGGTTAATACGCTGGCGGGCCTATCTATTATCTTTATCCTTTTGAATTTAATCGGACTGTCATACTGGATCGCTACTTTTATCGGAAATAGCATGGGAGCTGCAATCAGTTACATTTTGAATAGGATCTTTACTTTTCAGAGTAACGCCAGCATTCAAAAGAGTGCTTACCGTTTTATTTTTGTCATTTTATCTAGTTATTTTCTTTCTTATTCAATAAGCGATTTGGCCGCAGAGATCGTGCAGGATTTTAACCTTTTGGGGTATGAACTTTCCCGTGTGGAGCTTGCGGTATTCATGGGGGCAGCGATTTACACTTTGACCAATTATGTTGGCCAGAAATACTTTGTTTTTAAATGACCTCTTCATCCAGGTAACCGAGAGGAATCCATGTATAAAATGAAATCAAAAAAAAGCAGGAATAACCTGCTTTTTAATGTAAAGCTTGTATCCTATTTTTACAAAAGCAATTTTAGCAGCCGCAGCTCTTCTTTTTGCAGCAATGGTGGAAATCGAGACTGCACTTCTTGCAGGAACAGTGATGGCTGTGGTCGTGGCAGCATTTCTTGCAGCAGCGATGTTCATGGCTGTCTTTCTTTTTGCAGCAGATTTTGCAGTGCGGATCATGGCAGACTTTCTTTTTGAAATAATGATATTCAACACAATAGTGGCACATAGGTTACTCTCCTTTCATTTAAACTGCTAACAATATATGAAAGGAAATTCAGAAGGGAAGAGCCCTTGTCCATATTGTGTAAAACATCCGCGATTGCCTAGGAATTATTGCAAAAACCCCCTCAATTGGAGGGGGTGAGCACATTAATTGTTTACTGTTCCTGGTACTGCTTTAACGTCCCTGCGTTCCTTTTTCCGCTTTTTCTTCAGCCATCCGAAACGAAGGCTGGAGGTTGTGAACAAGCGGTAAACGGCTGGAATCAGCAGCAGGGTGATGAAGGTGGCAAATAGCAGACCGGAAATAATGACCGTAGCCATAGGGGCCTGGTAGTTGCCGGAAGTTCCGGACGCCATTGCAAGCGGAAGCATGCCGCCGGCTGTTGTCAAGGTGGTCATAAAGATTGGACGAATCCGGTTTTTCCCTGCTTCCAAAAGGGCTTCTTCCACAGAGGATCCTTCTGCACGAAGCTGATTCGTCCGGTCAATCAAGAGAATGGCATTATTGAGCACTATTCCAATCAGCATCACGATTCCCATGCCTGACATGACACTAAGCTCCATTTGGGTAATGAACAATCCGAGAATGACGCCAACGATTGTCATCGGGATGACGGACATAACAATGAGCGGATGACCAAGGTGGTTAAATTGGACGGCCATCACCAGGTACACAAGGAAGATCGCGATGGCTAACACAAACACCATATCCATAATTAATTCCTGCTGCTGCTCAAGATCGCCTGCAACCGAAACCGAATAGCCAGCCGGTGCATCAAAGTCATTGATCAGTTTCTGTACGTCCCGGTTTATTGCCCCAAGGTCTTTGCCTTCCATATCAGCCGAGATGGAGAGGAAACGCTCGCCATCCAGATGGGAAATTTCATTCGGTGTTTCGACACTCTCCAATTGGATAAAGGAAGATAAAGCTTTCTCACCCTGTGCAGTTGGGACTTTTAAATCTAATAGGGATGATTTGGAATCGGTTTTCTCGGCCCATTTCAAAGCAAGCGGCACATTTTCTTCGTTGACCGTCATTTCTCCTACTGGCATTGTCAAAAAGGCCTGCTCGATGAATTGTCTAATTTGCGGCTGTGTTAATCCTGCTTTTTCAATCGCTTCTTCCTTTAAAACGATAATCTGTTCCTCTGATGTGCGCTCCATGGAATTTGTCACACCAACAATGCCATCAATACCTTCAAGTTCTTTTGTAAAATCAGCGGCAATAGCCTGCAATTCTTCAAAATCCTCGCCCAGAATATTTACTTGAACTGGAGAACTGCCTCCACCCGACATGGCTCCCTGGACATTTTCAACCGGAAGGGTTTCTGATAGGCTGCGGAGTTCCTTCATAATGTCTTCATTAATATCTTTTTGCTCTCTCGTAATGTTAACGCCCTTTGTCATGTTGATAATGGTGTAAAACATGCCGCCGTTATCCATGACGTAATTGGACTCAACATCCTCAATGGATTGCAGTTTTTGATTTATGTTTTGCGCAATTTCTTCTTTGTCTTCTATTGAAACGCCTGTTTCCAGGTCAACCATCAACTCGGTGTAACGATTGAACATATCCGGCATAATGGTCATGGGGATTTTTGTCACAAGCGTCAGTGATCCGGCAAATAGCAGGAAGAAGATCGCAATCATGGCAAAGCTGTAGCGTTTTTTCTTGATCGTCCACGCGACAATCCGGCTATACAGGCGCATAATGGGCCCTTCTTTGCTTTCTTTCTTTGATTTACGTAGCTTCAGCCATTTTTCAGAAAGAGACGGAATCAGTGTGAACGAGATAATGACTGAGCTGATCAAAGTAATCGCCACAACAGCTGACAGCATAATCATGAATTGCCCCATGTCGCCGCCAATCAGGCCAATTGGCAGAAATACAACGATCGTTGTCAGCATAGAAGCAATAACAGCTGATGATACTTCCTTCGTTCCTTCCAGAACGGATTCCAGCTTGCCCAAGCCTTGCTCTTTCTTTCGATAGATTGATTCCAAAATAACAATGGAGGAATCGACCATCATTCCAATTCCAAGCCCCAAACCAATCAGGGTCAGGATGTTAAAGCTGTAATCAAAGACCCACATTGCTGTAAACGTCAGCAGGATAGAAGTGGGAATGGACAGGCCGATGATAAAAGTGGCCCTTAGATTACGCAAAAAGATCAGCAGGATCGCAATCGCGATGACGCCTCCGATCAGGATATTACCGGTTACCCCATCAATGGATTCCTGGACATAATCTGCTTGCGCCACCATTTCATTCAGTTCGAAGCCCTTAACCCATCCATCTTCACGAATATTTTTGATTTCGGCGCGGACGGCTGCCGCCATGTCAATTTGGGTAGCATCCGCAACACGACCTACCTGGACGAAGATAAAGTCCTTTGTGCCATTTTTCCAGACAAAGGAAGAGCTTTCAAGCGGCTGAAGGGAAACGTCTGCCACTTCCTTCAGTTCAATGAAACCTGCCTGTGCCGGGATTCTAATCCTTTCTACATCGTCCACATTTTCCAATTTTGTGTTCCAGCGAAGGGAAGGAGAGTTGGAATCGCTGCTCAGTTCTCCAAGTGTTGCTTCACTGTTCACTTGCTGGATCGCACCGATGACTGCTGTGGCATCCAGCCCTTTTTCCGCCATTTCGGAGCGGTTTAATTCAATCGTAACTTCATGCTCCTGCACGCCAGCCAGCGATACGTCACGGACTTCGGGTAATGCCTCCAGACGGGGTTCGAGGACATTTTTAGCAAAATCGGTCATTTCCTCCATCGTGCCGCCGGAAACATCCATATAAAACTCATAACTTTGAGCCGTTCCATATTGTCCTGCCATAACATCCGTGATTGCGGCATTTTCGCCTTTGGCCGCATTTACGATTGACTCCACTTCTTTAAACAAATCATCGCCACGGCCCTGTTCAAAGGTGATTTGCAGAGAGCTGCGCCCAATATTTGTAGTCGAGTCTATGCCTTCTACTCCTTCAATCCCCCTGATTTGCTGCTCCAAGGGGGTGGTGATCGATCGCTCCACTTCTATGGCTGCCATCTCACCTGCGCTTATCTCCACATAAGCGCCATCCATTGTCACAGGCGGCATCAATTCCTTATCCAATTCAAAAATCGAATAACTGCCGATGGCTAAAATCAATACCGTCATTAATGCAACCAAAATCTTTCTCTGTACAATCAGTTTCAATAATTTCATAAACATTCTCCTTGCTCCCTAAAATAGTGGAAATTCGCACCCAAGATCTAATTATACACAGAAAAATAGGTAATAATAACTAGTTTTTCTTTAAAATACCAATAATTCGTACGACCTATTTCGCCAATATCAGACCTTGTTTGCAGGAAAAACTTAACAATTCCTACATGTACCATCTTAACGCGGATGAACAAGAGTCATAACGAGCCAGAGACATATCTTTCTCTCAGGCTTAAGGCTGAGATCGTTAGAGCTAATGTATGAAATTGAAGGCTGGCGTTATCTTAACGACCAAAAGTCGGAAAAGGGATGGGTAGGGTAGTTAAAGAGCTGGATTAACGACCAAAAGTGAGGAGAGGGAATGGGTATGGTAGTTAAAGAGCCGGATTAACGACCAAAAATCGGAGAAGGGTGAGGAAATGGTAGTAAATAAGAAGGATTAACGACGAAAAGCGAGGAGAAGGAATGGATCTGGTAGTTAAAGCCGAATTAACGACCAAAAGTGAGGAGAGGGAATGGGTATGGAAGTTAAAGAGTGATTAACGACCAAAAAATGAATCTAATTATCCCCCTGCGCAATGAAACATCTCCCCACCCTCCAAAAAGGACAAACTCCATCACTATGTTATACTTGAGAAGCCTGAAAACTCCCAAAAAGGAGGAGAATACATGTATACGGTTTTTTCAACCTTTGATGTACCCGATGAAAAATCGGAGGAAGTCATTCATATATATAAAAATCGCTCACGGTCGGTTGATGGAGCTGAGGGGTTTGTCGACTTTTTGCTGCTGCAAAATGATAAGCGGCCGGGCGAGCTGACGGTCCAGCTGATTTTTGATACAAAGGAGAGCTATTTAAATTGGGTCCGAAGCGAGGATTTTAAAAGAATCCATGATTTGGAGAAAAAGTACCCGGACCAGGAATTGGCTGCGGTCGTTCCAAAGGTGTCGCAATATAAGGTGGTGGCTAAGTGAATTTTGATGCGGTCGTCAACAAAGTAACGGCAATGATTTATGAACGGGAGCCTTCCTTGCTGGAGCGGTTTGGCGAGAAAGGGAAAGAGAAGTGCGGCGAAGATAACCATCACCATATGAAGCATCTCCAATCGGCCTTTGAATTAAATCAATCTGCCTTTTTTACGGATTATGCTGTTTGGCTTGATGGCATTTTAACGAAGCATGGAATGAAAACGCAGCATTTGATTGACAACTTTGAATTGATTCAAACTGTGCTGAGAGAGGAAAGAGGAGAAGATGAACAGCAAGCAGATATGTTCACTCTTTATTTATCCGAAGCCATTGCTGTACTGAAAGGCGAACGAGAGAAGGGAGAGGTGTAATATGCAGCATGCTGAGACACTTGCTTCCTTTTTGCTTGAAGGAGATTCTGCAAAAGTGTGGGCGCATATTCAGAAGCATCAGGATCTTTCGCGGCTGGAAGTCTATCAAAATTTAATTACGCCTGCGATGCAGCATATCGGCTTTCTATGGGAGACAAATCAAATAACGGTTGCGGATGAACATTTAGCTACGGCTACATGTGATTTTGTGCTGTCAAAACTGGCTTATAACCGCGATAAAATAGAATCAGGACAGAAAGCCATGTTTCTTTGCCTGGATGGGGAGCAGCATTATATTGGCCTGAAAATGGTGAACAGTTTATTTGAAGAGAACGGCTGGGAGACGAAGTATTTTGGCCCAAGCCTTCCATTGGAATACGCTCTTAAAACGGCAAAGGAATGGAAGCCAAATGTAATTGGCATGTCGGTCAGCATTGTCTATCACCTGCCAAAGCTTAAGGAATATGCGGCAAAATTTTCAAAGCTTCCGCATAAACCAGCCGTCATTCTTGGCGGGCGCTTAGCGGATAAATATGATTTGCTTCCTTATTGCACGGAAGATACGGTTATTCTCCGCAATTTGCCGGAAACAAAAAATTGGCTGCAAAACTACCAGGCGGGAGGACAACAAAATGCAATATTTTGACCAACAGCTTCCGCTCGCCTTTTTAGTCGCGGACATGCACGGAAAAATACTAAGCTATTCCACTTTGGCGAGGGAGTACTTTGACCTTAACGATGGCCATCTGAAAAGTATAATAGATGAAGAAAGCATCGAGAAGCTGATCCATTACAGCCGGGAGCCTGGGATGAAACCGGTTAAGCTGGAGCTTAACATGAAGACAAAGAATGCTCCGCTGGCACTATTTGATGTCCACATTCTGTGGGACAGTGATGATTGCGCCAATATGATCTTTTTGCCGAAAGACAGCTCAAATGAAGGCCTGATGAATAAGCTGATGGAGCTGCAGGGACGCCTTGCCTCAACTGATTTTGAGCTTTTGGAGAAAAAGGAAGAACTTGAACAGGTTCTGATCCGCTTGAACCAATTATCAGGCCCGTTTATTCCTCTTTCGGAATCCATGTGCCTGATTCCTTTGTATGGGGATATTACGGCAGATAAAATCAATGTGATCTCCGAAAGCTGCCTAAAGTCTGTGTTTGCCGGTGAGTATGATGAAATTCTCTTCGATCTTACAGCCGTTGGCGAAGTGGAGGACAAAGGCATCGAGAAGTTCACCCAGCTTATTAAAACCTTGAACTTCATGACAGGCAGCGTTATAAAATTAATCGGCATTAAGCCAAACCTTGCAAAGTTATTAAATAACTATGAGATTAATGAATGGGTGCAGCTTGACCAATCCCTCAAACAAGTATTACGTGTTTATTTTGATCGGAAAGAACTAGGGGCCTCTTAGGAGGTTCTTTTTTTTGCCCTAAATGCATTTTTTTTACAGTTAAAGGAAGTATAGTAATAACTTTATTGATGGGGGAAAATATATGCCTGAAAGCCCAGCGATTACATCAAATGAACTCGGAACTTTATGGATGACGTATCAGCAGAAAACCATGCTGTTAAGAATGCTCGATTATTTTATTGAAAAAGCGGATGATGAAAAAGCGAAGAATATTATGACCGGTCTGTGTGAAGAAGTGAACCCTTATGTACAGAAGATTGTACAAATATTCAAGGATGAAGGGGCAGCCATTCCGGTTGGGTTCACGGAACAGGATGTGATTCCCGATGCACCGAAATTATACAGCAACGGGTTTGATATTATGTTTGTGCGCCTGATGAACTCGATCAGCATGGGTCTGCATACCCTGCATTTAAGCATGTCCTACCGGGAAGATATTATTTTGCTGTATAAAGACCTTACAGCTCACACCCAGGATTATTCGCGGCAATGCACCCAATATCTGCTTGAAAAAGGTCTGCTTAGCCGTGCGCCTTATGTGACCATGCCAAAAAAAGCGGAGTTCGTAAAGGATACAAGCTATTTAAAAGGAACAAGCCCGTTCGGTCAGAAACGGACGATGAATACAGTCGAGGTCAGTCAGCTACATTATTCAATTGATGCAAATGCAACTGGGATGCAGCTGATTACCGGTTTTGCCCAATGTGCACAGGAGAAAGAAGTAAGAAAATACTTTTCGGAGGGTGCGGAATTGGCCAAAAGCATCATTAAAGAATTTTCGGAAATGATGCTCGAGGACGGGATTCAAACCCCATTGGGAGCAGGAGGAAATGCCACACGCTCAACTGCAGCCCCATTTTCCGATAAACTGATGATGTACTGCACCAGCCTTTTCTGCAGCTTCTCACTAGGAAAAAATGCAATCGGCACAGCCTTCAGTTTGCGGAATGACATTCCGACCAAAGCAGGGATCTTCTCAAAAGACATATTCGAATACGCCCACCGCGGAGCCAAAATCATGATCCAAAACGGCTGGATGGAAGAACCGCCGCAAATGGAAGAACGAAGGAATCTCATATAGGTACCAGGTACCACCCGAATTTTGTCGAAATATCCTTTATGGGTATTTCTTTTTTGTTTCTAAAGGGTGTTAATTTTCTTAAAGAAGGGGTTTTTATGCAGCAATTGGCCTTCCAACAGCGTCTAATGTTTAATAAAAAAAATTGTATGAAAAACCTTTGCTTTTTATAAGCACTTTGGACAATTGAATTATCTGAAATATCGGACTACTATTAATGTAAGAAATTCTTTTATGGAGGGAAACATTGATGCATTCAAAATCTGTTAAGGGGAGAATAGATATTTCCATCCGCGATATTTGGGAGGCAAAGAAGCGAATTTCTTCCCTGGTATATAAGACTCCATTGATTCAATCGACTATCCTGTCTGAAAAAATGGGCCGGAGGGTTTTTTTTAAACTGGAAAATGTTCATGAAATTGGAGCCTTTAAAGTCAGAGGGGCAGCGAATAAAATTTTGAGTTTAAGCTCTGAAGCGAGAGGGCGGGGAATCGCTACATATTCAACGGGGAACCATGGAATGGCTGTTGCGTATGTGGCAAAAAAGCTTGGAATTGAGGCAGTTGTATGTTTATCGAACCGTGTCCCCAGAGCTAAGGTCGATTCATTAAAAAGGCTGGGAGCCAAAATAGAAATATACGGTGACAGCCAGGATGCCGCCGGGGAACGATGCTATGAGCTGGAGAGGATGGAAGGGCTGACTGTGATTCAGCCGTTTGATGATCCCCATGTGATTGCCGGACAGGGAACGATTGGTTTGGAGCTTTTGGAGGAACTTCCGAACTTAACAGATGTGATTGTCCCTCTTTCGGGCGGAGGGCTTCTTTCAGGGATTGGGCTCGCGGTGAAATCAAATGACAAGGGGATAAGAGTTTCAGGTGTTTGTATGGAAAAATCTGCTGTCATGCATGAGAGTTTAAAAGCAGGGAAACCTGTATTGCTTGAAGAGAGTGAAACTCTTGCCGACAGCTTGCTGGGCGGAATCGGTCTGGATAACAGTTACACCTTCCGTATGGTTCAGAAATACATGGATAACGCTTATCTGATTCCCGAAGAGGAGATTGCATACAGTATGGCTTTTATGATAGATAAGCACAGAATGATTATGGAGGGAGCGGCAGCCACTGGAATTGCAGCGGTTTTAGGCGGGAAAATTCCCCGGCAGGAGGGGGACGTTGCTGTAATCATCAGCGGACATAATGTGGATCTTTCTGTCATTCATCGGATAATTCAAGATTATGCCAGTTGTAATGAAGGATGAGAAGATGTTAATGCCGGAATTACCGTATAAGAAAGGTACCGAAAGATGCTATTATGCCACTCAAACTTTGCGTGCCGCTGGAAATTTCCCCTCATGGGCCACTGCATTCAAGAAACCTCAATAAAGTTTTGGCTTTAGCAAAAAAGTCGCGGGCATTAGCTTATTTTAAGTCCTTACGAAATGACAGAGACAGGGAATTCCAGAGCGTATTTTGGCAAAAGAATCCTTTCCCCTCGATTATTATGGTAGTGTGCTGATATTGTTATATTAATAAAATATTAACTGGAAGAGCGTAAAATTAATAGTAGACGTTGCTGTCTGAATATGGTTTCCTATAATAAAAGTCTTTTATCTTATTAATCTTAAGGTGTTCAGAGGGGAGCCAATATGAGATTAACAGTTAAAGATGTACTAAAATACAAGATTCTCAATTGTGCCAAGATTGTTACCGGAAAGGAATATGCCGAAAAACGGCATATTCAATGGATTTCAGCCATCGAAATGCCGGTGGAAAACTTTGTCCGAAAAAATGAAGCGGTATTGACAACAGGGATCGGCTGCGGGGAGGACGCTGAAACTTTCAAAAAGTTCGTTCAGGATGTGATCGACTCCGACGCTTCCGCCCTGATGGTCGCTTTGGGAAGATACATTTTCGATATTCCCACTGAGGTAATAGAATTGGCCGAAAAGAATAACTTTATTATTATTGAGATTCCATGGGAAATCCGGTTTTCCAGTATTATCGAATCGGTCATGAAAGAGATTAATGACATTGAATATAAAGAACGTGAAAAATCAGAAAAGGTTCAGCAGGAGCTTCTTAAGTTCATTCTAAAAGACACCAGCCTGAAGGAAATCTCAAAATTCGTTGAAAAGCATATTGGGTACCCGATCGCCATTACAGACCGATCCGGCACCCTTCAGGAAAAAAGCATCCACACACAAGCCTTTATAAATGAGTGGAAAAGATATGTCCTGCAAGGAATCCTTCCCTCAAGGACAAAAAACACTCTTTTAAAAGGAGACCCCATGTTCCAAAAGTTCCAAATGGTTAAGGTAGAAAACCGGATTGTTTTTCAGATTCCGGTACTCCAGGTAGCCGACAATCCACAAGGCTATTTATTTGTAATGGTTCCGAGTTCCGAATCGATCGAATCCTTTCTCACTCTTTTTCGGGTTAATGTGTTGGAGCATGCCGCAACCACGATTGCTCTTTGGCTTTCAAGGAAAAATGCCATTGAAGAAACAAAAATGCGTCTTCGCAGCGATTTTGTCCAGGAGCTTTCTAAAGGCGAATTCCTCTCATTTGAACAAGCTGATTCAAGGGCAAAATTGCTTGGATATAACCTTAAACACCCATATGTGTGTATTGTCGGATATCCGGAAAATATGAAAATACTATTCCAAAAGCGTAAACAGGACTATGATTCCTATGAACATTGGCTCGAAAGTATGATTCTTTATATCGAGGAAGAAATTTACTATGCTGCCCAGTCCCTTAAAAAGGACATGATGATGACTTATCAGGGTGAACAGCTTGTCATTTTCCTGGAAACTCCAGGGGTAAAGGAAAATGAAAATGCGACAAATTTCCTTGATCTTGTAGAAAGGCGCCTAGGGAATTTGCTTCCGGAGGTTGTCTTATCCTGGGGCATCGGCAATGCTTTTGAAGGAATTTCAGGATTTGGGGAAAGTTTTCTTCATGCAAGCACTGCTTTAAGTATCGGGCTGCGGAAAAAGGGTTCCGGGCAGCGGATGATGTATGAGCAAACAAGAGTGGACAGGGTGCTATTAAATTTGGCCAGCAATAAAGAGATGAAAGAAATAATCATGTCAACGATTGAGCCTCTTGTGCAATATGACGAGCAGCGGCACATGGATTTGATCGGCACTTTCATCGCCTATAACCAGTTTCATGGAAATGTAAGCCAGACAGCGAGGTCGCTGAATCTTCATCGGCAGTCCCTGCTGTACCGGTTAAGAAAGATTGAATCTTTGACAGGTCTTTCCCTTATTGATCCGGATGATTTATTTCTTTTGGATCTGAGCATAAAGATTTGGAAAATAGGAGAACACCCCGTTACGGTCGGTTAACACTAATTTTATTGAAAGCGGTTTTCGCAAACTTTCTATTTAATAATAATAGAGTAGTGGCTGATTTTCGCTACAGACTGCAGTCGAGCGGCTTCCGCTCCAATCACCCAACCTTGTTTATGTCTTATAAACTATTCAAAAACAACAATCTTTTAGAAAAGAGCCTTATTGAAAAAAAAGAACTGTGGCAGAAATCCTTTATGGATTTTTTCCGCAGTTTTTATTTTTTTGTTAAACTTGAGGATTGATTTCCGCTCACAAACCTCACTTTCTTCGGGATCAGCTCCCCTCTCCGGCTCTCTCTCTGCTATTGGTCTCCCTTTGCCAGAAGAGTCTCGAACCATTCCTTTAATCATTTTCGATGCTAAATCAGCATCCATCTTTGACCATCTCCTATTAAATACTGATCCTTTAAGACTAGAGGATTCTAAATTTTTTGATAATTTGACTAAAATAAAATTTGAATTTTCATACAACTTTGCGGATGATAGATTTTTTACCCTGATACTATAATTAACCTACAAACGAAATACCTGAAAATTAAATACGGTTTGGTAGGAGGGAGCACCACCATGTCATTTGGAACAGCAGAGTATAAAGAAAGAATTTTGAAAACAAAAGAAAGAATGGCAGCAGAAGGGATTGAAGTATTGCTTATTACGGATCCCGCTAATATGAATTATTTATCCGGTTACGACGGATGGTCCTTCTATGTGCATCAAATGCTTGTCATCATCATTGATGAAGAACAGCCGATTTGGATTGGCAGGGGACAGGATGCAAATGGTGCCAAAGTAACGACATGGCTTTATCATGAAAATATCATTCCCTACCCAGACGATTATGTACAATCTGAAACCAAACATCCAATGGATTTTGTAGCAGATATTTTAAAGCAAATCGGACAGCAGAACCGTTTTATCGGTGTCGAGATGGAAAACTATTATTTCACTGCAAAATGCTATGAGCAGCTGAAAAAGGGACTCCCGAATGCTAGTTTCCGGGATGCATCCCTGCTGGTAAACTGGGTCCGCATTATAAAGTCCGAAACAGAGATTGAGTATATGAAGAGAGCAGCAAAAATTGTGGAAAATACAATGGCAGCAGGAATTGAGCTGGTTAATGAAGGCGTCCGGGAATGTGATGTTGCAGCGAAAATATTTCATACACAAATAACAGGCACGGATGAATTCGGCGGGGACTACCCGGCGATCATGCCTCTTCTCCCATCCGGAGAAAGAACCTCTACTCCGCATTTAACCTGGACGGATCAGCGTTATAAATCAGGCGAGCTTGTGATTCTGGAACTGGCCGGATGCTATAAGCGCTATCATTCCCCACTTGCCAGAACCGTCCATATCGGCCAGCCTTCCGAAAAAATTAAAGCACTTTCGGAAGTGGTTGTCGAAGGATTGAACGCTTGTCTGGATATGATTAGGCCAGGGATTGCCTGCGAAGAAATTGAGGAAGCATGGAGAAAATCGATTGAAAAAAGCGGAATTATAAAGGAATCGCGCCTGGGATATTCCATGGGTCTGAACTATCCTCCAGATTGGGGCGAGCATACAGCGAGCATTCGCAAAGGAGATAAAACCATCCTTCAGCCCAATATGACATTCCATTTGATCCCGGGTATCTGGCTTGATCAATATGGTTTCGAAGCAAGTGAATCATTCAGGGTCACCGAAAATGGATGCGAAACATTTGCAGAACTCCCAAGGCACTTATCTATAAAAGAAGCGTCACTTACAAAAATCTAGGAGGTGAAGTGAGGGGATGCTAATTTTTACAGAGCAGGAACTTAAACAGTATGTGCAGCTGAACCATGAAGCGATTGCTATTGTGGAAGCGGGATTTACGAAGCTTGCAGAAGATGAAGCCGTCATGCCGCCGATTATGCGTGTGGATTTGCACGACCAAAATGGGGAAGTGGATGTAAAAACCGCATATGTAAAAGGGAAAGACATGTTTGCGATCAAAGTATCTTCCGGATTTTTCAACAATTATAAGCATGGACTGCCAAGCGGAAATGGACTTATGCTCTTGATCAGTACGCAAACAGGCATCCCGCAGGCAATGCTGCTGGATAACGGCTATTTGACCGAGGTAAGGACAGCCGCAGCGGGAGCGATTGCTGCAAACTATCTTTCCCGTGAAAACATTGAAACAGTTGGCGTGATAGGAGCTGGAAGCCAGGCGAGGTACCAGGCAAGGGCTCTCAAACTCGTAAGGGATTTTAAAAGGATCCTGGTCTATTCCAGGTCAGATGACCGCTCGAGAAAATATGCCCATGACATGTCCGCCGAATTGGGGGTAGAGGTCCAAGTGGCGGAGAGTGCAGAAGTTCTGGTACGTAACAGTGATACGGTCATTACGACTACCCCGGCAAAAGAGCCGGTGATCAAAGCGGAGTGGCTTCATCCCGGACTTCATATTACGGCTATGGGATCAGATGCTGAACATAAGCAGGAGCTTGAAGCTGAAGTTCTTGTCCGGGCGGATAAGCTTATATGCGATACAAAAGCACAGTGTGCCAGGCTTGGAGAATTGCATCACGCACTTGACAAAGGAGTATTAACGAATGAATCGCCCATTATTGAACTGGGCCAATTAACATCCGGAAAGCTAAGCGGGCGGATAAATGACGAGGAAATCACGGTTTGTGATCTAACTGGGACAGGAGTCCAGGATACTGCCATTGCCCTGTTTGCATACAGCGAAATGGTGAAGCGGGAAATCGGATTGAAAGTTGAAAACAAGAAACTGGCATTAAAAAACTGAGAAGGAGTGATCTTATGGTAAAAGAAAATGTTCAAGCAGGTACAAAAGCAGTGTGGGCAGGGGAAAAGGATTATTTGGTGCATGGAGCCACCCAGGTGCCTGTCGTACTCAGTGTGGCATATGGATATGATGATATGGATGAATGGTATGATGTGGCGATTGGGAAGAAAAAGGGACATATTTACGGAAGAAATACAAACCCTACCGTACAGGCATTTGAGGATAAAGTGAAAATTCTGGAAGGCGCCGAAGCAGCGACAAGCTTTTCAACAGGCATGGCAGCGATCAGTAATACATTATCGACGTTTTTGGTGCCGGGCGATCGCATTGTATCGATGAAGGACACATATGGCGGAACGAACAAGATTTTTACGGAATTTCTGCCCCGCCAGCAAATCGATGTGGTTCTTTGCGAAACAGGGAATCACGAACAAATAGAAACGGAAGTGGCAAAAGGCTGCAAAATTCTTTACCTCGAAACACCGACGAATCCAACCGTCAAGATTACCGACATCGAGCGTATGGCAAAAGCCGGACACGATGCCGGAGCCATTGTCATTGTGGATAATACATTTGCAACACCAATGAATCAGAATCCCATTTCACTGGGTGTGGATCTTGTTATCCACAGTGCTACAAAATTCCTCGGCGGGCATGCTGATGCACTTGGCGGAGTCGTTTGCGGCCCGCAGGAACTTGTGGAAAAAATCTATCACTATCGCGAAATCAATGGCGCTACAATGGATCCGATGGCAGCTTACCTGATGATCCGCGGCATGAAAACTCTTCACCTTCGTGTCCGCCAGCAATGTAAAAATGCAATGGCGCTTGCAAAATATCTTCAGACAAAAGATATGGTGGAATCTGTCTATTATCCAGGGATTGAAACACATCCAAATCATCATATTGCCAAAAGACAAATGAAGGATTTTGGCGGGATGCTCAGCTTTGCAGTTAAAGGCGGAGTGGATACAGTCCGTGATTTGCTTCCGAAATTGCAATTCGCCAACCGCGCTGCAAACCTTGGAGCTGTCGAAACAACAGTAGGGCCGGCCCGAACAACCAGCCATGTGGAATGTACACCAGAGGAGCGTGCAGCAGTTGGCATTCCGGAAGGGTTAATCCGTGTCTCCTGCGGAATCGAAGAAATTGAGGATATCATTGCAGACTTTGAACAGGCATTTAGCCATGCAGAAAGTGTTTTGCAAGTAAAGTAGATGACTAGTTTCGATTGAGGTGAGAGATTTTGTCAGATAATCATCCTATCGTTGAGCAAGCGAATAATTTGGCTGGCCGTCTTGTTGAATGGCGCCGTCATTTTCATCAGCATCCCGAACTTAGCTTTCAGGAGTTCGGGACCTCCCGTTTTGTTGCAAATGTGTTAAGGAAAATGGATGGAATGGAAGTAGAAACAGGAGTTGGGATCGAAACAGGAGTAGTTGGCACTTTGACATCGGGGGATGGACCAGTCATTGCACTAAGAGCGGATATGGATGCCTTGCCGATTACGGAGGAAAATAGAACAGGCTATTCGTCCAAAAATGAAGGTGTGATGCATGCTTGCGGGCATGATGCACACACCTCTATTCTCCTCGGGGCTGCTTCCATCCTCTCGGACCATTTTAAAAAGGGCGAATTGAAAGGGACGGTTAAATTTATTTTCCAGCCGGCAGAGGAGAGTACCGACGCAGACGGACTTTCCGGCTCTCCTTACATGGTCCGTGCCGGGGCTTATGACAAGACTGAAGCTGCCCTTGCCCTCCATGTCTGTCCATGGCTCCCTGTAGGGAAAGTGCAAATCAGCGATGGCTACAGCATGGCAAATGTGGATGTTTTTGAAGTGAAAATCCATGGCTCAGGCGGACATGGGGCTTATCCGGAGCTTGGCACCGATCCTATTTGGATGCTTGGCCCTGTCATGCAGGCACTGTATGGAATTACAGCCAGGAGAGTTTCAGCGATGGATGCTGCCGTTATCAGCATTGGCCAAATCCATGCCGGCACAGCAAGCAACATCATTCCGACAGAGGCAGTTATTCAGGGGACGATTCGCAGCTATACACCGGAAGTCCGTGATTTGCTGGCTTCAGAAATAAAGAAAGCACTCTCTATCGTGGAGCATTTGGGGGGAACCTTTTCATTGAATATCCAAAGAGGGGAACCAGCTTTAAAAAACCATCCTGCCGTCAATCAATGGATAACGGACGCCATCACAGGGATATATCCAGGCATGGGGATTACTAGACGCCCATTCGGCCTTGGCGGGGAAGACTTCGGCTATGTGACTGGAAAAATTCCAGGATCCATGTTTTTCCTTGGGTGTGCACCTCTAGACGGGGTCCAGCGCGATCTTCATACCCCGATTTTTGATTTGGATGAAGCTTGCTTGCCGATCGGAACTGCCATTTTGGCACAAACGGCGGGCATGTTTTTAACAAAGAAAGCGAAATTACAAATAGACCAAAATTTGGAGGTGGAAATGCTTGGCACATAAGTTGGCGTTTATAGGGTTTGGAGTTGTTGGCCAGGGGCTGGCGGAAATTTTGCGTGATAAGAAAGAATCGCTTAAACAGAACGAGGGCTTTGAAGCTGAGGTTGTAGCCATTTCTGATTTAATGAAAGGGTCGATCTATCATCCGGGCGGCCTGGATATCAGTACAGCTTTGCAAGTATTGCATGAAACAGGGAATCTGGAGAGTTATCCTGAAACACCGGGGCTAATCAGGGGATGGGACAGCCTCAGGACGATCAAGGATACCAATGCAGATACGATTATTGAGGTTTCCTATACAGATGTTAAAACCGGCCAGCCTGCCATAGACCACTGTAAGGCTGCATTTGAAAAAGGAAAAAATGTGGTGATGACCAATAAAGGACCAGTTGCCCTCGCTTACCGGGAGTTATCTGAAATGGCGCAAAAGCATGGAGCCTACTGGGGATTCGAGGGAACGGTCATGAGCGGTACACCAGCATTACGGATGCCGGCTGCCACTTTGGCCGGGAATGACATTACGGAAATCCGCGGCATATTGAATGGGACAACCAATTATATTCTGACCCAAATGGAACAGGAAGGCGTTTCTTATGAAGCGGCTCTTAAAGAGGCACAAAAGCTCGGCTATGCAGAGGCGGACCCTACCAGCGATGTAGAGGGCTATGATGCAAGATATAAAATTGTCATTCTCTCCAACCATGTCATGAATGCTCCTTTATCAGTCGAGGAAGTGGAATGCAAGGGAATTACAGGCATCACTTTAAAGGATATTGAAAAGGCAAAGGCGGAAGGGAAGTGCTGGAAGCTCATTGCAAAAGCCAAAAAGGAAAACGGCAAGGTTATCGCCTCGATAGCTCCTGAGAAATTGGATGCTGAAGATCCTTTGGCTTCCATCAGAGGCGCTGTCAACGCCATTACGTATCAATGCGATCTTTTGGGCACAGTCACATTATGCGGTGCAGGCGCAGGAAAAATAGAGACAGGATTCTCCCTTTTGATCGACTTAATTTCCATTAATCGTGAAAGGCAGCTTGTTTCAATCTAAAACGGAAAGGCGGTAATAAGCATGACCACTCAACTAACCGGACAAAGAATGTTTCTCGCAGGTAAATGGGCGACGGGCGAAAGATTAATTGAAGTTCGTGATCCGCAGGATAATAGCATCATTGATACTGTACCAGCAGCTTCGAAGGAAGATATGCTTAATTGTATTGAAGAAGCGAAAGAGGGGGCGAAGATTGCTGCTTCCCTGCCTGTCCATCAGAGAATGACGATTATTAATCGGGCTGCAGACTACATCGAAGCAAAAAAAGAAAAATATGCAAAAACGATCGCAAAGGAAGGAAGTAAAACCATTCGGGAAGCCTCAAAAGAAGTGGCAAGAGCCATTCAGACATTCCGGATCAGTGCAGAAGAAGCAAGAAGGATCCATGGAGAAACCATTCCATTTGACCAGATGCCTGGGAGTGAAAACCGCCTGGGATACTACCACCGTTTCCCGATTGGAATTATTGGCGCCATTACCCCCTTTAACGATCCATTAAATCTTGTAGCACATAAGGTGGGTCCCGCTATTGCCTCCGGGAATGCCATTATCGTAAAACCGGCAACAGTGACTCCTCTCAGCGCCCTTTTAATCGCCGAAGCATTTGAATATGCCGGATTGCCGCCAAAAGTTTTATCTGTCATCACCGGTTATGGAAGCGAAATTGGGGATGTTCTTGTAACCCATCCTGCTGTACGAATGATTACCTTTACTGGCGGCTTGGACGCCGGGGAACAAATTACCCGGAAAGCGGGATTGAAAAAAATCAGCATGGAGCTGGGGTCCAATTCTCCTGTCATTGTGCTGAAGGATGCTGATCTGGACGAGGCTGTTGAATCAACGGTTTCCGGGGCATTTTGGGCAGCAGGGCAAAATTGCCTCGGTGTCCAAAGAGTTTACATTGAAGATTCTGTTTATGAGGCATTTCAACAGGCATTCGTTGCCAGGACAAATCAATATTGCGTAGGGGATAAGCAATCCGAACTGACGGATATGGGGCCGCTTATAACGGAAAAAGAGGCTATCCGGGTTGAAAAATTGGTCAATGAAGCGAAAGAAAAAGGAGCAGCCGTATTAACAGGCGGGAAAAGGAACGGGGCTTATTACTCACCTACTGTTCTCGAAAATGTCCCTGAAGATTGCACCATTGCGAAAGAAGAAATTTTTGGTCCGGTTGTTCTCTTGTACAAAGTATCTTGTCTTGATGAAGCAATCAGTAAATCGAATGACATAAATTATGGCTTGCAGGCCGGAATATTTACCAAGGATATCGAAAAAGCACATAAAGCCATTGCCAAAATG
The DNA here is from genome assembly GCF_018613175.1 of Bacillus sp. ISL-47. Taxonomy (NCBI): domain Bacteria; kingdom Bacillati; phylum Bacillota; class Bacilli; order Caryophanales; family Bacillaceae; genus Bacillus; species Bacillus sp. ISL-47. Next base: position 86,774 of record NZ_JAGGQS010000054.1, read on the forward strand.
GATGTAGGCGGAATAATGATTAATGACAGCAGTGACTACCGCATTGATGCGATGCCATTTGGGGGTGTAAAAAACTCAGGGTTAGGCAGGGAAGGAATCAAATTTTCCATCCAGGAAATGACAGAACCGAAAGTAGTCTGTTTTAAATTATCTAACTATTAAGAATTTTTAAACTGAATAGGATCAGACAGCCCGCAAGCTGCCTGAGTATAGTGTGAGGAAGAACGGATCCGGCTGCTCCGGAGGGTCTTCCTTTCCTTTTTAGATAGCTGAAGTCATAATTTATGTCATTCAACCACATTCAAAATTAACCTTGAAATACAGACAGGCTTTATATTAAAGGCTCTATCAAACTTGCATGGAAGTTTTTCAGCAGGGACAAAAGTACTAAATCACTGCTTAACAGAGCTAAATAAAAGAAAAAAGACTAATAAGGAGGATTTTATTTTGAAGAAAAATCGGGACCGCGCTTCATATAACAATCCAGTCTTTAAAATCTCAGCCATAATCGTTGGACTTTTTACCATATGGGGAGCCTTTTCACCTGATAGTCTTGCTAAAAATGCCTCTATCGTTTTTAGCTTTACAAGTAAATCATTTGGATGGCTTTATTTACTCAGTGTTGCTGTGTTTGTTTTCTTCTGTTTATACCTTGCTTTTAGTAAATATGGAAGCATAAAACTCGGGCCGGATGGAGAAAAAGCCGAATATTCCTTATTTGCCTGGATCAGTATGCTGTTCAGCGCGGGTTTTGGGGTCGGAATTGTCTTCTGGGGTGTAGCAGAACCGCTGACTCACTTTTCTTCTCCGCCGCTTCCTGGAGTCGAGCCGCAATCAGCAGAAGCTGCCCGGGTAGCCATGCGATATTCCTTTTTTAACTGGGGCATTCATCAATGGTCAGTCTTTGCCATTGTCGGACTGGCTCTTGCTTATTATCAATACCGTCATAAACGGAGGGTTCTAGTGGGCGAAGTCCTGAGCGCAAATCACCCCGAAAAAAGAAAAAGGCTGAAGTCAGCGGTTAATATACTGGCTGTCATCGCTACGGTAACGGGAATTGCCACCTCTATGGGAATGGGTGTCCTGCAAATTAATGGCGGCTTAAACTATGTCTTCTCAGTTCCAAACAATCCTTGGGTGCAAATCGGCATTGTTGGTATCATGCTTGCCCTATATCTTATTTCAGCTACAACCGGTATTGATAAAGGAATTAAGGTTTTGAGTAATACGAACATGATTATGGTGCTTGCTTTGATGGTGTTCTTCCTGTTCAGGGGTCCCACCGTCTTCATTTTTGAAAGCTTCGTCCTTGCTATAGGGGATTATATCCAGCATTTTGTAGAAATGAGCTTCTATTTGACTCCATACACAGGTGAGGCGTGGGTTCAGGATTGGACAGTGTTTTATTGGGCATGGGTTATTGCCTGGTCTCCTTTCGTTGGTTCCTTTGTTGCCCGGATTTCAAAAGGGAGAACGATCAGGGAATTTGTAATAGGAGTAATGGTTGTCCCTCCAGCTATTGGGTTTGTATGGATGGCGATATTCGGAGGAACGGGATTGTACATGGATTTGTTCCAGGGTACCGCCATATCCGAAGCTGTTTCGCAAGATGTAACAACCGCCATTTTCGTTCTGTTAAAGGAATTTCCGTTATACACACTGTTATCAGTGATCATGCTAGTCCTGATCGTCATATTCCTTGTAACCTCGGCGGATTCAGCTGTTTTCGTTCTTGGCATGATGACATCGGATGGGGATTTGAATCCATCCAACATGGTAAAAGTGATCTGGGGGGTATTAATGGCCGGAATTACTGCCGTGTTAATTGTCAGCAGCGGATTAAAAGGGCTGCAAACCGCTTCACTGGTCACCGCTCTTCCTTTTACACTCATATTGGGCATCATCAGCATATCGCTCTATAAATCATTGTCAAGGGAGAAAAAAGAAGCAAAAGCACAGGCTAAGACGATTCCCTTGCAGAAAGCCCAGTAATCCTATTTTCTGAAAAAGTTAAACTTTTCAAGAGGGGGTTAATAAAAGAGGTATTCGAATGAAGTAGTCGAAATTTTTTTTAATGATTTAGTAAAAATAATATAAGTAATTTAATAGCTATATACTATACTAAATAAACGAAAAGCAATTGTAGATTATGGAGCATGATCGAATAAATCGGAAAAATAACGGAAAAAGCAAAAGGTTATTTTAAATAATGAGATGCGTTTATCCATGCAGGATAAACGCCTTTTTTTTTTGAACTTTTTGAACAGGAAAGATGAAAAAGGATAAAAAACTGCCTGTTACTTTAACGAACATTAGTCTCTTATTTGAACGTATTGATTCTATAAGAATCTAAGGAGCTGGTTTGGTGAAAATTCCACCGCATTACATTCATTTGAAAAATATTTGGAGGAACCTTTATCCGCCCAAACAGGTTTTTACAGTTCGAGATAGTTTGTGAAGCAATGTAATTAAACGGTGTATAAATTTAAATAGACCGCTATAGGTCATTTTTTATGTCTTATTACTTTGTTGCTTATAAGTTGCTTCCGTATGCTAAATAGTTTGACAATTTTTCCGTTTAAAATCATGATAGTAATTAAAATATACGGAAGTCGGGGGCAGGGAAATGGGTTTGCCAGAGGAAAGGCACAACGAATACAAATCAAAAGTAAAATTAAATAAGCATTCAATGATCCAAGATTTAACAGGTGAAAATATATCATCGGGAATTATTGCAAGTACGATGGTGATGACGGGGCCAGCGCTTATTATTTTACAGGCAGCGGCTGCCGGGGGATTTACCGATCAGCAAACCATCAACTGGATGTTCGCGGTTTATTTTTTCGGGGGCGTGTACAGCATCCTTATGCCGCTGCTGTACAGGATTCCGATTGCAGGAGGCCATTCCATAACAGGTGTAGCTTTTTTGGCGACTATTACAGCGCAGTATACGTATCCTGAGCTGATTGGCGGTTATGTGATGTCGGGTTTACTGATTTTTCTGGTTGGCATCTCAGGGCTATTTACAAAAATCATCGGGTGGGTGCCGAAAGAAGTCATCGCCTCCATGCTGGGAGGGCTGGTTGCCGGTTATGTGGTGAAGCTCGTTCCGGCTATACAAGAAATGCCTCTGGTAGGAGGTGCCGCTTTAATCAGTTTTCTGTTTTTTACGCGATACGTTAAAAAATTTCCGCCGGTACTGGCCGCTGTGGTTGCAGCCTTTACCGTTTTATTTTTTACAGCAGACCTGAATCCGGCCAAGGAAATTTCCTATTTTCTGCCGTCATGGCAGACACCGGAATTCACTTGGATGGGCCTTGTGACGATTGCGCTTCCGCTGGCAATGCTAATTTTAAGCAATGATGCAGCACCGGGAATTGGAGCACTGGAAAGCTCTAACTTTAAGCCGCCGATTCGAAAAATTGTTTCTTCAAGCGGCGTCTTCTCTGTCATTACGAGCTTCTTTGGCGGACAGTGTGCCAACATCGCCGGAATGATGAGCGCCATTTGTGCCGGGCCGGATTCAGGGCCAAGGGAGAAAAGATATATGGGAGCCGTCGTGGCGGGTGCCATCACCATTGTATTCGGAATTTTTGCGTGGAAAATTGTGCCCTTTATTCAGTCGCTGCCGCAGGCATTTGTCTCGCTCCTCGCTGGATTCGCGTTGATTGGCGTTCTGCACTCAAGCCTGCAAATGGGCTTTTCCGGTAACCGCTACCGCCTAAGCGCACTCGCCGCCTTCATTGTCACCCTATCCGGCATATCCATTCTCCACATCAGCGCACCCGTCTGGGGACTCGTTGCTGGAGCGGTATTGGCCCGGACGGTAGAGCGGTAAAGCAGTAGAGGAACCATTTAATACAATGAATTACCTCTCTGCAATGTGAAAAACATGACATAGGTTTTTCTTTTCGCAAGTACCACCCGAATGTTGCCGAATAATCATAGAGTAAGAGGTGCATAGATCATGAAGGAACTTCAGCATTTTATGAGAGATTATCAGAAGGAGATGGGCTGGGAGATTAGTGCCGAGAACTATGCGGAGAGCCGGGATTCTCTTTTGAACAACTATATGCTGCTGACGACCGAAGTAGCGGAGGTGGCTGAAGAGCTCCGGAAAGCCTTCAACCTGGTACGTGAATATACAGAAGAAGGAATGGATGAAGAACAAGCCTTTGCACTTGCAAAGGACCAGGTGAAAGCAGACATTGGGAAAGAACTGGCGGACTGCCTGGCCTATTTAATCAAATTCTATAACTTCTTTGGCATCGAGATGGAAGAAAGCTTTTACGGGAAGATGGCTGAAGTAAAGAGCCGGAAAAATAAGGATGTTCGTTTAATAGAAAAATAAAGGGGAGATTTCCAATGATCCGCCACATAAAACCATCCCATGCCGAAGCGCTGGCCAGCTTGATTACACAGGTGGAAAACGAGGCAGACTATATGCTGTTCGAACCTGGTGAAAGACAGACAACTCCGGAAGCACAAAGAAAGAGAATCGAAGCGATAAAAAAAGAAGACAATTCAACTATCATCGTTGCGGAGAAAGACAACCAATTGATAGGCTTTTTAATGGCCATTGGGGGCGCTGCCAGGAGAAACAATCACTCTGCCTATTTGGTCGCTGGAATAGCCAGCGGTCACAGGGGAAAAGGAATTGGCACAAAGCTCTTTGAGGAGTTGGATCGCTGGGCACGAGAGCACAGCATCCACCGGCTTGAATTAACGACAGTTGTAAAAAACGATGCCGGGGTAGCACTATATAAAAAAGCCGGATTCAAAATTGAAGGCACTAAAAAACACTCGCTGCTGATAAACGGAGAGTTTGTCGATGAGTATTATATGGGGAAGCTTTTAGATTGTAAAAAGTAATAATTGGTGAATATTTCTAAATTCCCCGTAGAATAATATGGCAGAAAGGGGAATTTAATATGAAAGCGACAACAGCCATTAGGCTGCTTCACCTGGTTATACCTTGGCTGACCATATTCTTTCTGCCTAAAAAGTCATTTAATAAATTTTATACGGTTTCTGTTTTTGCCGGGATTTTAGTTTTTGCGATGAGCATACTGGCCATACCCTTTAAATGGTGGACGGTAGAAGGCGGAAACAGACATAAAGTCTTGAATGACCTCACTTTTATTCTTGGCCCCTTCTTTATAGGAACATTATGGATTTTTCATTTTACCTTTGGAAACTTCAAACGCTATCTTGCACTTAATGCGATCGTGGATTTTCTGTTTGCCTTTCCGCTGAATTACTTGTATCAACGATTTGATTTATATAGATTGGTCAAATTTAAGCCTGTACATATTTTCTTATTTTTCACCTCATATGCCTGGATTATTTATGGATACCAGGAATTCGTACATCGCAATAAACGTTAGGAAAAAAGCCGATCCATTGCTGGAACGGCTTTTTATCCTTACCTTCTAAATTCGCCTGTTGAATTTCGATCCAGGCACTCCGAGATCGTGCGCGGTCCGTTGCTAATCGGCGCCCATGCATCTGTAAAGCCCTTTTTTGACGCTCTTTTCAAACTAGCATCCCCACATCCATATCGAATGAAGGAAGTGCGAATCTTGCTCTATCCTATAGGGGCCATTATAAACATCCAGTTTTCCCTATCGATTAGCATTTCCCATCATGGCATTCGACACCAATCACCCGGAAGCCGTTTTGATCCATCTCTTTTTTTATTTTATCCAAGGTTGCCTTTGTGGTATCCTTCGGCAATGTGAATAGAACCCGGCGAATGAGGCTGACGTGGAAATTAGAGGAATCGAGTGAGATGACTCCCTGAATATCACTGTGTTTGCTGATGATGCTGGTCATTTTCTTCAAGGTCCCCTGCGTACCATAGCTGCCCACTGTAAGTGTATAGCTGCCGCGGTTCAATCCCCATGCTTCCTCCAGCAGCTCCAGTACAGCTGCGTGCGTGAGAAGGCCGACAAACTTATCATTTTTATTCACCACAGGGAGATAGGGAAATCTTTTTAGCGTAAAAAAAGCCTTCATAAAGGAATCATTTTCATCAATTACTGTCTCCTGATCAGTGGCTAGAGCAGTTATGGCCTCATCGAGCGAATGATTCTCTTTATATTCTAAGATATCAACTTTATAAATATTGCCGATAAACTTTGTATGTGTTTGATCCAGAATCGGGACACAGCGATAACCTGTTTTATTTAAAAACTGCAGCGCCTTTTCCAAATTAAAGGTTTCATCACAATAGCGGACATCTGTTTTCTCCACCATCTGATGGCGAATTAACATATCAGCATCCTCCTTTACCCCTAACCCTTATATGGTCTCTAATGGGTTATAATCCTCTATTCTATGCTGGAGAGCTCCGGTGAATGATAAGATTTTTATTAAAACTCATTCATAGAATCCCTCTGCGAAAACTTGTAAAATAGAAATAGGCAATCATCATGAAAGGTGCTGAAGGAACGTGGAAAGCATTACAGTTGTGTCTCTTTTGGACGTGATCGGAGAATTGTTTTCCGATGAGATTTCCATTGCAGTTTCCAATACGAATGAATATATCTATTACCGGCCCAGCAAGCGAATTGATTTGAAAATCAGGCCTGGTGACATTGTTAAAGAAGGAACCATTGCCCATAAGGCTTTACGGACACAGCAAAGAGTCTCCGAGTTTATAGATCGGGATGTATTCGGGGTTCCTTATCACGGAATGGCTGTGCCGTTTTTGCATGAAGGCAAGCTGGAAGGCTGTGTGACAGCGATTTTTCCGGCTTTGACAGACGGTAAATCCGTTGTAACCATGAAAACGAATGATGGCTGGATTCCGATTCCTTTTTCCGAGGTCGTCTATCTAGAAGCAAAGGATAAGAAGACTTATGTACATACAGGTGATAAATCTGGCACTCATAAATACTCCCTTCAGGACTTTGAGTACTCGCTTCCGAAAGATAGTTTTATCCGCTGCCACCGTTCATTCATCGTAAATGTGAATCATATAAAGGAGATCTATCCTGATACCCATTCAACTTTTTTGCTTGCCATGAAAAATGGTGACCGGGTGCCTGTCAGCCAATCGTATTCCAGCTATTTTCGGAAATTGCTCGGTTTTTAGAAAATTCATGCTGTTTTGGACGGTGAATTTGCTGTTTTATCGGAATTTTCCGTAATATAATCCAAAAATTCAATCCTCTCTCTTTAGGCGGGTAAAATGATTATATATATCATGGTAGAGGGGATGAGCAGCATGGAGAAAAGTTTAGATCGGATTAAGGATACACGATTGCACGACAGAGTTGTCACACCGGAGGAAGCAGCATCCTGGATTCAGGACGGAATGATTTTGGGGTTAAGCGGCTTTACACGTGCGGGTGATGTGAAAGCGGTTCCATTTGCTTTGGTTGACCGTGCCAAAAATGAACGTTTTAAAGTGAATGTTTATACAGGGGCTTCTCTCGGGTCTGATGTGGATAAGCTGTTTGCCGAGGCGGGCATTTTGGGGAAAAGACTTCCATTCCAGGCAGATCCAACGATGAGAAAGGGAATCAACCAGGGAGACTTTTTGTTTGTGGACCAGCATTTGTCTCACACAGCTGAGCTTGTGCGCGCGAATGTCATGGACCCTATTGATTTCGCTATTTTGGAAGCGGTTTCGGTAACGGAGGATGGAATGATCATTCCTTCTACTTCAATCGGAAACTCGCTATCTTTTGCAGAAAATGCCAAATCGATTATTATCGAAATCAATCTTGCGCAATCCACACAGCTCGAAGGATTGCATGATCTATATGATCCGGGCAAGCAAGGGGAAAGGGATCCGATTCCTTTGACAAAAGCGGATGACCGAATTGGAGCGCCTGGAATCAAGGTCGATTTGGAGAAGGTAAGAGGAATCGTGTTTACGAATCAGCAAGATTCCCCTTCTACCATCGTGCCGCCAGATGAAGAAACCGTCATTATGGCCCAGCATCTGATTCAGTTTCTCCGCAAGGAAATTGCAGCAGGCAGGCTGACAAATCGTCTGGCACCGCTTCAATCCGGAATCGGTTCAGTGGCCAATGCGGTGCTGCACGGTATGCTTGATTCTGAGTTTGAGAATTTGGAAGTTTATTCAGAAGTACTGCAGGACGCTGTATTCGATTTGATGGATGCAGGCAAAGTGAATTTTGCATCCTGTTGCTCGATTACTCTTTCAGATGAAAAAATGAAAGAAGTTTTCTCTAACTTCGACCGTTACAGAGACCGATTAATCATGCGTCCGCAGGAGATTTCCAACCATCCCGAAATCATCCGCCGCCTCGGACTCATTTCGATCAATACGGCGCTCGAGCTTGATATCTATGGAAACGTCAATTCCACTCATGTTCTCGGAACGAAAATGATGAACGGCATCGGCGGATCGGGTGATTTTGCACGGAACGCACGCTTGGCTATCTTTGTTACAAAATCTATTGCCAAAGACGGCAAGATCTCAAGCATTGTGCCATTTGCTTCACATATTGACCACACCGAGCATGATGTGGATGTCATCGTCACAGAACAAGGGTATGCCGACCTGCGTGGCCTGGCTCCAAGACAGCGCGTGGAGCTGATCATCGAAAACTGTGCACACCCGCTGTACCGTGACCAGCTTCGCGAATATTACGAGGAAGCCCTCACAAGAGGAGGACAAACTCCGCATGTACTCGAAAAAGCGCTCTCCTGGCACACAGACTTTGCCGCAAAGGGAACCATGCTAAAAGAAACAGCCGCAGCTGCCCCGCAATGGAGCTTCCGCTAAAATAAAAAACTTTGGGCAGCTTTTGCCCGGAGTTTTTTGGTGCCAGGTACCTATACCACTTCAGCCAACTGGTATAGGTACCTGGTACTTTTTTATTCATATTTAGCACGCAATTCCTTTATTTCATCTATTAATTGGCTGCCGATTTCTTTCGAGAATTCTTCATAGACAGGATCAAGGGCAGTCTTCCATTCCCGTTTTTGCTGATCTGTCAGCTTGTGAATTTGAATGGAGGAGTTTTGCTTAATAGTTGTGAGCTGTTCTTCGTTCATGGCAAAGGCTTGCCGGTTATTCCAGGCGGTTGTTTCCTGCATGGACTCCAGCAAAATCTCCTTTGTTTCTTCTGTCTGCTCGTCCCAGACTTTCTCGCTCATCATAACTGCATAACCTAGATAGCCATGATTGCTGATTGTCAAATGCTTTTGTAAGTTATAGAATTTCTTAGAGTAAATATTTGAGATGGTATTTTCTTCGCCGTCCACCTTGCCTTCTTCAAGCAGCTGGTAAGTGGAATTGAAGGAATCCTGAATGGCATCCGCATTCAAGCGGCTGAATTGGGCCTCAATTACGTCACTCTGCATAATTCGGAACGATTGCCCTTCCATATCCCCGGGACTCTGAATGGGTCCTTTATTTGAGGTGATTTGCTTAAATCCATTTGGCCAGTGGGCAAGCCCTTTAATCCCGTCACTCTGCAAGGATTGCAGAAGCTGCCTGCCAATGTCTCCGTTTAACCCTTCCAAAGCGGCTTCACGGGCTGGAAAAGCAAAGGGCAAATCCAGCACGCCCCATTGAGGAGAAAGCATGCCAAGCTTGGATGTAGAAGGCGCGATAAAGTGGACTTGTCCATCCTTTAGCGCATTAATTTCTTCTATATCAGAATAGAGGCTGCCATTTGGAAAAACCTCTATTTTTATATGGCCGTCTGATTTTTCAGAAACAAGCTCTGCAAATTTTTGGGCAGCAAGGCCCTTGGGCGTATTCTCAGCGACGACATGGCTGAATTTAAATACGATTTGATCCTTCAGCCCTTCCTGATCATCATCATAGGGAATTTCTTCGCGCGGGAATAGGCTTTGATAAGCAAACATAGCTGCCATGATCATAACCGTGCCTGCAAGGAGAACGAAGCCTAATGTGCTTTTCATGGGAAGCCTCCTTTTTTAAAAACATTATCCCGCCTTAACGGGCAGTAATTACTTATGAATCGTTGAAGAAAGCTGGGGGGCAAACTGCCCGTAAAAGCCCAAGCCCGATTGGTTCATCTTGCCATGAGTGCGAAAAAACAAACTCATGAAAAATCACTTTAATGTTATCATACTTAGAAGAAACAGAACCGTAAAGATGCTAGTGAGAGAAGGGAGGTTCCCTCAATTGAAACAAATGCCTATCCGCTGGAAAATTACCATTCTATCTTATACCATCGTTATTTTTTCCCTTTTGATTGGCGGAATGGTTATCATTTCAAATATACAGGAAAAGGAAGAAAAGGAACTCCGGATCCGATCCATGAACACAGCCAGAACGGTGGCTGAGCTGTCAGATGTGAAAGAGGGAATTCTGCAGCCACAAGGCTGGAAGACAGTTAATAAGGTGGCAGAGGAAATCCGGATCATCAATGAAACAGACTATATTGTTATCATGAATATGCAGCGCATCAGATATTCCCACCCGGTAAAAGAAATGATTGGCCAGCCATCTGAAGGCGAGGATGAAAAGCCAGCCTTTGCGGAGCATATTTATTTTTCCAAGGCAAAGGGGGAGGCCGGAACCTTTATTCGGGCTTTCATCCCTATAAAAGATAACAGCCTGAATCAGATTGGTGTTGTGGTTGTGGGCAATAAGGTACCCTCTTTTAGCGAGATTATAGATGAATTAATCGATGACATCACCATTATTGTGATGCTGACGCTCATATTTGGGCTAATTGGCTCTTTAATGCTTGCGAACCATATTAAAAAGCAGATGTTCCAGCTCGAGCCCTATGAAATTAAAAGAATGCTTGAGGAAAGAACGGCAACCTTCCATTCAATTAATGAGGGCGTCATTGCCATTGACAATCAGGAAAATATAACCGTTTTTAATGAAAAAGCAAAGAAAATCTTTAACGTGACAGGAAATGTTGTGGGTGAAAATATCAGAAACGTTTTAAAAGATACGAGACTTCCAGAAATCGTCGAGAGCAATCGTGCTGTTTATAATGAACAAATTATTGTGAGCGGGAAGGTCATCTTAAGCACCAGGATTCCGATCCGAAAAGACAATGAAAGGATTGGAGCAGTAGCCATTTTTCAGGACCGCACAGAAGTGGCCAAGCTTGCGGAGGAGCTGACTGGGGTGAAGAGCTTTGTGGAAGCACTCAGGGTTCAAAACCATGAACACATGAACAAACTTCATACGATTGCAGGATTAATACAGCTCGGAAAATCAGATAAAGCATTAAAACTGGCTTTCGATGCGTCGGAAGAGCAGGAAAGCATTTCTAACTTCCTGAGTGATAAAATAAGGAATGATGCTGTAGCCGGCCTTTTATTAAGTAAAGTGAGGCGCGGCAAGGAACTGGGGATTACTGTGGTCATCGATCAAAACAGCAATCTTGAAGAATTTCCAAAACGGCTTGACCATCATGACTTTGTTTTGCTATTAGGAAATCTGATCGAAAATGCATTTGGTGCGTTTGAGCACACCGAGCATGAAAATAGAAGGATTGATATTAGTCTGGAACAGACAGAAGAAATCTGCGCTGTTCTGGTTGAAGATAATGGAAGCGGCATAGAGAAAGACATTTTACCGAAGCTTTATGAAAAAGGGTTCACAGCGAATAAATCAGGCGGAACAGGGTACGGGCTTTTTCTGGTTAAACAAATAGTAGATAAAGGGGAAGGCAGCATAGAGGTTGCAACCAAGCAAGGTGAAGGAACATCCTTCACGATCACTTTTCCGATGGAAGCGGAGGGAGAATTACATGGCGAGTAAAGAGGAAATCAGGGTGCTGCTGATTGAAGATGATCCAATGGTCCAGGAGGTTAATAAAGAGTTTATTACCAGTGTGGAGGGCTTTAAGATAATCGCAGTGGCCGGGAATGGGGAGGAAGGCATCTCCCTTGTGAAAAAACTGAACCCGGATCTGGTTATATTAGATATTTTTATGCCAAAAAAGGACGGAATCCAGACACTTCAGGAATTTAGAAAGCAAAAGCTGAATGCTGATGTGATTGTCGTTTCTGCTGCCAAGGATAAGGAAACCATTAAGCTAATGCTTCAAAACGGTGCCAGGGATTATATTATTAAACCCTTTAAGCTCAATCGAATCCAGCAGGCGCTTGAAAAATACCGCCACTACAGGGAAAGCTTGAAGGAATCAGGAACAATCTCCCAGGAGCAGCTGGACACCCTTATTTATGCCGGGCAGAGACATGCAGTCCGAAGTGATTTGCCCAAAGGCCTGAATGATTTCACTTTAAACGAAATTACAGCCTTTATGCAGAAACAGGATGAACCCCGGTCGGCAGAGGAAGTAGCCAGTGCGATCGGCATTGCCAGGGTCACGGCCCGCCGCTATTTGGACTTTCTTGAGAAGAGCGGGGCAATCAGGCTGGATGTCCAATATGGCGGAGTGGGGAGACCCGTAAACCGGTATGTAACGAATAAGTGAAAAACGGAGACCAAAATGAACAAAACATCCGTTATGACCATAAACTTCTCTCTCTCATCTGAAAACGCTATCATTCTTAATAGAAAGAATTGTTAGAAAAAGGAGATGAGATGAAGTTGAAAAAGCAGCGGATTTATAAGAATTTAACCTTTCAAGTGTTAACTGCTATTTTTATCGGTGTAATGGTCGGGCTCATTTGGCCTGAAGTCGGAAAAGAGATGAAGCCGGTAGGCGATACCTTTATTAACGCAGTAAAAATGGTCATTGCCCCGATTATTTTCTTAACCATCGTCCTTGGAATTGCAAAAATGGGAGATATGAAAAAAGTCGGCAAGGTTGGCGGCAAAGCATTCATTTACTTTGAGATTGTGACAACACTTGCTTTAATGATCGGTCTTATCGTTGTAAATGTCATAAAACCTGGTGCCGGCCTTAATTTTAACGAGCTGGAAAAAGGGGATGTATCCCAGTATACGCAAAATGGCGGAGAGGGCATCAACTGGATCGAGTTTGTTACTCATATTGTCCCTCATAATATGGTGGATGCCTTTGCAAAAGGCGATATTCTGCAAGTTTTATTTTTCTCTATTTTATTTGGGGTAGGATTAGCCGCCCTTGGTGAAAAGGGAAAAATCGTTACCGAATTTTTGGATAAGCTGTCTCTAGTATTCTTTAAAATTATTGGTTATGTGATGAAGGCTGCCCCAATTGGTGCATTTGGCGCAATGGCCTATACAATCGGAAACTTTGGCCTGGCTTCTTTGGTGCCGCTGGGCAAACTGATGATGTCTGTGTACATTACGATGGCCCTGTTTATTTTTGTGGTTTTAAATATTATCTGCAAGATGTACGGATTCAGCCTTTGGAATTATTTGAAGTTTATCAAAGACGAGATTTTGATTGTGCTGGGTACAAGTTCTTCAGAATCAGTGCTTCCTAGAATGATGGATAAAATGGAGCGCATCGGCTGCTCCAAATCGGTTGTTGGACTTGTTATTCCAACTGGGTATTCCTTTAACCTGGACGGTACATCCATCTACCTTTCGATGGCGGTTGTTTTCCTTGCGCAGGTATTCGGTGTTGACTTGACAATCGGCCAGCAAGTTACGGTTCTATTAGTGTTAATGCTAACTTCGAAAGGTGCGGCAGGCGTTACAGGAAGCGGATTTATTGTCCTTGCGTCAACGATGGCTGCCCTTCAGGTTATCCCGCTTGAAGGCTTGGCATTGCTGCTTGGTGTTGACCGTTTCATGAGTGAAGGCAGAGCGATCGTTAACCTGATTGGAAATGGAATTGCGACCATTGTTGTGGCGAAGAGCGAAAATGAATTTGATGAAAATAAGAGTAAAAGAGCTATCAGTGAAATGAAGCTGTTGAAACAGGATAACCAGACAAAGCAAGCTGTATAATCGAAAGGCCATTCTCCATATAGGGAATGGCCTTTTATGATGAGAATTGTCGATCTTCCTCCCTGTACTCTCGACAATTCTCTCATTCATTTCCCGGGAAAAACTCAGTTGCCAGAAGGAATAACAGCCCTTTCAATCAAACGTTTGATTGAAAAACAAAATGCCGAATAAAGGCGAAAAATGGGATCCTGTTGGTGCCAGGTACCTATACCAGCAACTGGTATAGGTACCTGGCACTTTTAATGTTAAAATACTACAATGACAGTACATTAAAAAATGATTGGGTGAACGCATGAGTAAAGCGATTAGATTAACGGTGGCGTCAAAATATAAAAAGAATTTTCAATCAGGGTATCCGCTGGTGACAGAGGAGTCTGTTCAGCGGCTTCCGAAGGGGATTGAAGAGGGTGCAATGATTGAGCTTGTGGATGAGAATTACCGTTTTATCGGCAAAGGCTACTATGGCAAGCAAAATAAAGGGAGAGGCTGGGTGCTGACACGCAATCAGCAGGAACCTCTCGACGAAACGTTTTTTGCAAAGAAGATTAAAACAGCCTTCGAAAGGCGTGCAGCACTTTTCAGCGATCCGGATACAACCGCTTTTCGGGTTTTCAATGGGGAAGGCGATGGGATTGGAGGCATCACGATTGATTATTATGATGGTTTTTATGTCATCAGCTGGTACAGTGAAGGGGTTTACACATTTAAGAAAACGGTTGTAGAAGCCCTCATGAAGACAGCCGATGTGAAAGGCCTTTATGAGAAGAAGCGCTTTGCCGTGAAAGGCACCTATATGGAGGATGATGATTTTGTAGCAGGAGAGCGGGCATCCTTTCCGCTGATGGTGAAAGAGAACGGGATTAACTATCCGATCTATCTGAATGAAGGTGCCATGGTCGGCGTCTTCCTTGACCAAAGACATGTCAGGAAAACAATCAGGGACAAGTATGCGGAAGGCAAAACCGTTTTAAATACGTTTTCTTATACGGGGGCTTTTTCAGTTGCTGCCGCTTTGGGCGGGGCATCAAAGACAACAAGTGTTGACCTGGCAAACCGCAGCAAAAGCAAAACGATCGAAATGTTCAGCGTCAATGGCATTGACTATGAAGCGCAGGATATAATCGTTGAAGATGTTTTTAACTACTTTAAATATGCGGTCCGCAAGCAGCTGAAGTTTGATATGGTCATCCTGGATCCGCCTAGCTTTGCCAGGTCCAAAAAGCATACGTTCAGTGCGAGAAAGGATTATCCGGAGCTGCTCGAACAAGCCATCCAAATCACAGAAAAGAACGGCATTATCGTCGCTTCATCCAACTGCAGCACCTTTAACATGAAAAAATTCAAAGATTTTATTAAAAAAGCGTTCGGGCAAACAGGGGACCGATACAAAATCCTTGAAGAATTCACCCTCCCGGAAGACTTTCGCACAATCAAGGAATTCAAAGAGGGAGACTACCTCAAGGTCGCGTTTATACAAAAGCTATGAACTAAGTGCCAGGTACCTATACCACTTAACGGAAGTGGTATAGGTACCTGGCACCTTCTGTATTTATCTATAAGCATCCATCTATCGCCAAAATTCCGAAGAATATGACTATTTTATGGTATGATTATGGATAAAAAAGTACCGGGCACCTATACCAGTTGAGGCCGACTGGTATAGGTGCCTGTCACCAGAAAGAAGGTTTACATTGTGCAGCGTTTGAGGGTTCATTATGCTTGGGTGATTTTGATTTTGACGTTTGTTGCTTTGCTGGCCGCACAAGGGGTGAGGCTTTCGTTTGGGGCTTTTATGACACCGTGGGAGACTGAATTCTCCACGAATCGCAGCGTCATTTCGTTAGTTGCGTTTATCAGCTATATCGTGTTCGCTCTTTCCCAGCCCTATGTCGGCAGGCTGATTGATAAGTATGGGATCCGCTACATATTATCCTGCAGCATTTTGCTGATTGGTTTATCTACGATTCTCACCTTCTTCACAACCGATCCTGTCCAGCTGATGATCATATATGGGGTTATTGCGTCCATTGGCTTTGGCGGTGCCTCCAATGTGGCGGGAACGATAGCTGTGGCGAATTGGTTTGCGGATAAAAAGGGGATGGCCATGGGGCTCATGTCCGCCGGAACGGCAGCTGGTCAGCTCGTTCTCGTCCCGCTGTCCTTGTTTCTTATCGACCAGATCGGATGGAAAATGACCGTTATGGTATTAGGCTGTTTTCTGATTTTAGTCGTGTTTCCGCTGCTTATCCTGTTTGTCCGATCGAATCCAGGTGACATTAACATAAAAGCCTATGGCGCCAAGGAAGACACAGAAAGCAGTAAGAACGGCGGCACAGAAGCCCTAAAAGCAACTCTATCAATCTTCCAGCTTATGAAGCGTAAAGAATTCCTGTTTCTCATGCTTCCGTTTTTCGTCTGCGGCGTCACAACGACAGGTTTGATGGATACGCACCTTATACCTTTTGCACAGTATTGCGGTTTTACACCGGGCATTACAGGAGCAGCTGTCAGCTTGCTGGCCGGCTTTAATATTTTGGGCACAGTCGTTTCCGGGTTCCTGGCAGACCGGTGGAATTGCAAAAGGATATTGGCTTTTTTATACGGAGTGAGAGCTCTTACGATTGTTCTGTTATTAATCATTGTTAATGATGCTTCCTTGTTTGGCTTCTTCATCTCAGAATCACATCTGCTGATTCTATTTGCGATCAGCTTTGGTGTCGTGAATTTTGCAACGGTAGCTCCAACCATGAAGCTGGCAACCGAATACTTCAAACACCTCTCAGTCGGTGCAGTTATCGGCTGGATTTATCTCAGCCACCAGCTTGGATCTGCGCTGGGTTCCTTCGTCCCGGGTGTATTATTTGATTTGACAGGAAGCTATGATATTTCTTTTATAGCTTCCATTATTCTGCTGATTGGCGCTTCAGCCCTATGCATGCTGCTTCCTAAACAAGAAGTAAACTACAAGCATACAGGTAGCCATATCGTTGTGAAAAATAGCTAATGAGTGGTTTAAAATCGACACTTTTTTCCTCATAAGTTAAAATATTAATAGAAGAATTTGAACGGTAAGGGGAGTCATAGGATGCATCGTAATAAGGACCTATATCAATTTTTACTGGAGAAAACGAGGCAATTGACAGAAGAATGGTATAAAAATCTGGAAAAAGGCGATAACGCTGGAATCTATAGCTCCAACGACCCGGCCATTATTGAAAGCGTTAAACAGCAAAACTATGAATTTCATCAAAAGTTCTGTGAAGTCTTTAATAAAGACGAAGAGTCATTCTTCAATGACTTCGAAAAATGGATTGTAAAAGTAGCGCAGGATGAAGGACACCTTAGCACGCCATTGCAATCAATTCTCCGTGAATTTTTTACAACTCAGGAGCAGTATTTGAATTTAATAGATGAGTTTACTGAAACAAATAAAGGCCAGTTTGATTGCAGCCAGGTAACTACTTGGCGCCGGATTGTAGTGAAGTCTTTTAGTGAAGTGGTCACGTGGTTCACGGAAGAGTATAATAACCATTCCCAAAAAAGGCTGGAGGCCCAGCAGGATTTAATCCGTGAATTAAGTTCTCCCGTCATCTCTTTAACTCAAGACATCGCCCTATTGCCGCTCGTTGGGGATATTGACACAGCCCGGGCAAAGAGCATGCTTGAAAATACCCTTCAGCAATGCAATAAACTGGGTGTGAATCAGCTATTCATGGATCTTTCAGGTGTTGTCATGATCGACACAATGGTGGCCCATCAGTTATTCCAATTGATTGAAGCGTTAAGCCTCATCGGAGTAAAGACCACAATCTCCGGGTTAAGGCCTGAAATCGCCCAGACCGCTGTCCAGCTCGGTCTTTCATTTGATCACGTAAGCATTAAGTCTACACTCTCAAGTTCGATCAAATCAGCCAGCCTCATACCCGGCTAATAAAAAACACGATGAAGCTGGCCTTAACGGGTTTACTTGGGGTGCAAAACGTTCATTCACAGACCTAATCAGATAGCAAATCACATAAATTTCACAACACAATTCACAGGATATTTTTACAGTCAAAAAAGGCTTAGATATTTTTGGCATCTCTAAGCCTTTTTTGTATTATCTTTTTTTCACTTATTCCCCCCTCCCGTAAGTTGTACAAGTCATTAGACAATAAAGCGAGTTTGATAAATAAGCGGAGAAATTTCTCTTAATTAGGAAATAGCACTGAAAATAGCTTAAATAGGCGGAAAGATTCCGACTAGTGACTTGAAAAACGAGGAAATGGGTAATTTTTCTTTACTTAATCGGAAAAACTCCGCTTATATACCCCGAACCGAGCTCTATTCTGCAGTCTAACCGAAAAATCTCCGCTTATTTTAAATATCAACATAATCCACTTCACACACTCTACAATAATTATTTCATACTCTGTGATTTACAATGTGAATTAGGACAAAAGTAAGCAGCTAAAGGTTGCCAAAATATTGATAAATCAATAAAAAAACGCACTTTGAATTATATTGTGAATTCAAGTGCGTTTTGCTATGTGTTTTATAATGTTTGCACCTCTAAAGTAAACCCCTTCAGCTGGCCTTCATCGTGTTTTTAGTGAGATCACTTTATCAATAGCATTTTATTCCAATCCTTTAATGGTCATTCCCTTCACAGGCAGGAATGCTTCGCCTGTCTCCAGATAATTCAAATTCACCTGATCGCCTTCCTGCAAATAGATCGCCATTGGAACGGTTTCAGCTGAAACCACATAGCTCTGACGGTTGTCGAGTAAAAACGAGACAACGGTGTAATCACCGGTTTTTTCCTTGTAGACCCTCAACACGGTTCCGATTATCTGTTTTTCCTCTGCCTTCGAGCTTCCATCCACTGTGCCGCCGCCTCTTTGCAGAGCTGTTTTATAAAGCCTTAAAGCCTCATTTGGCGTCGTGCCATATGCGGAAATTTCCGGATTGGCAGCAGATACGATGAAATAATTCTGCAAAAAGCCATTGGCGTCGAGAACCGGTGTCAGCCAGCTCGCTTCTCCGTAGAAGTTATACAGAACCGGCATTTCGCCATTCCATTTCTTTTCAATAAACTTTTTCTCAATGATTTGCAGGGCACCATGCGAATCCATATACGACTCCTCAAGATTGCCGGTAAAGAAGGTCGCTTCACCTGTCCTGGAATTGGTCAGTGAGTATCCAAGCATCGAATCGACGCCTTCTTTCGGACTTGTAAAATCCGTAAAATAGTACATGTCTCCATTTTCATCAAATATCGGGCTGACATTTGCTTCCGTTCCTTCATCTGAAGGTAGCCTCACATCAGTTTTGCCAAATTTGCTGTTCCAGAAGCCATGAATATAATTGCCGTAGTAGCTATTCTGCAGGCTGACGGTTTCCGGAGACACGGCCCCATCAATAAACCCAGGAACATCCTCAAGCTTATAGTTTTTTGTTGTTCCATTCACCGGATCGACCATAACCATTCCCTGAACGTCAAAACCATTTCGGGCCGAGATAAATTCACCGTAAGAGCGGATATAATAAGGCTTGCCTTCATCATCCACCTCTAATTGAACATCCCCGTAAAAGATCTGCTGCGGATACTGCATGCGGATATGGCGCTCAATGTTTTTATTAAAATAGGAGGATGGCGTGTAGACCATATCGCTTTTCACGAACTTCGGATTGGCTGAGGAATCTGTCGCACTGATGGTAAAATAACCAGGTGTCTTATCCCCGTTCCACCATTTAAAAAAGCCGGAGAATTCAACAGGCGCAATGTATACATACTCCCCATTAACCTTCTGGATCTGCAGGCTGCCGAGTTCATAATAGCTGGTATTCGGAACCTGGCCAAAAGCCTTTTTCATCTTGTTGCGCGCAAATTGCGGAGGCACGCTAGCCGGCGTTTCCGTTTCGTCAAACGTCTCAATCTCCGTTTGTTCCTTCATTTTGGCGCTTTCATATTTTTCATCAGCATTAAAGAGAAAAGCAGTTAGAAAGAACACCCCGACAATAAGGCTACCTATAAAAAGGATTCCTTTAATCATTCGCTCCTTCCCGGCTGCAAGAAAGGCTCCGCCGAGAGAGGCAATAATGGCAAGCGGCCAAATGCTGCTTAAGTTCCGGTCAAGATTGCTTAAATAATAAAAGGCAAAAATAAGCAGTACGGTTACGACAATGGTTCCGGCTATGATGCCAGACCCCAGCTTTTTACCTTCCTTTTCAGACTTTGCCATATAACTAAAAGGAATCACCAGCACAGAGGCTGCCAGTCCGGCAATGAGCGAAAAAATAAAGATGTTTCCCATTAATATCTCTCCTAATAAGTTCGTTATGTTTATCTACGGATGAAACCAAAAAAAGTTCCGTTAAGAAAAATATTCCACCAAGGGTTAATTTTAGTGTAAAATTACACTAAAAGAGTTTATTGGAGTGAAGTAAATGAAAAAGTTATTGGTGATGGCTGCTGTTCTTCTCCTGCTTAGTTCTCCCCTTATCGTTCTATCTATATTAAACCATGGCAATCCGCTCATGAATAAATGGATAACTCATGATGTGAAAAATCATTTAACTGAAATGGCTTATGAAAAAAGCGATATTCAGAAAGAGCAGTACGTCATCCCTAAAATGGTGATCAATCATGACTTTTATCAAACTCATTATGGAGTGATTTTCAAGGATGAACCGCAATTGACATACTACTATGGCAAAAAAAAATGGTTTGGTGAAGTTGTACAGTTTTGTGAAAAAGATAATGCGTCAACCTATGACCTTACAGCCAAAACGACTGAGCATAGTGAAGAATCATGCGAGTATATGCTGGAAAATCGTTAAAAAATTAACGTTAAATTGTCATATAGCAATTTTTTTGCCGGGATGGCTCTAAAAAAGGGCCGATTTATTTCCTAATGATTAAAATATCATCAACTAACAAACTTTTATCATCAACTCCACCGATATATCAACAACTAACTAGGTATATCATCAACCCTACCGATATATCAACAACTAACTAGGTATATCATCAACCCTACCGGTATATCATCAACTAACTCGAAATATCATCAACTCGCCTAAAAGAGGTATTTTACAACCTTAAAGAGAATGAAAAGAGCAATCTGGTATGAAAGGAGAATCCAAGTGATCAGGTATGAAAAAAAGGTTCCGGAAATGGAGCCATTATACCGCTTATATGAACATGACGGCTGGAATGATTTTTTGAAGCTGCCGAAAGAAAGGCTTTATCAAGCGATGGAGCAGAGCTGGCTTGTGGTTAGCGCCTATGATGGAGAGCGCCTGATTGGCACGGGGCGGATTATTTCTGATGGCATCATTAATGCCTATCTTTGCGGGTTAATCGTAGAACCTGCGTATCGCAGCAAAGGGATTGGAAGGGAAATGGTGCGCCTGATGGCCGAGTGCTGCACGGAGTCACAGCTGCATCTTCAGCTGCTGGCCGAGGAAGAGAAAGCCGGCTATTATGAAAAATTAGGCTTTGAAATATTTACATTAGGCTTAAAATATAAATCTTAAAATGTGCGACTAAAGGTGTAGACAGTTTCAGCCCATCCGGCGATTTAGCAGTGAACTTCTGACTGTAAAATGGATATTATAACCAGCCAAAGAGATGGAGGCAAACCTTTATGGAAAAATATATTTGCAGCACGTGCGGAACTCAATATCCGCCATCGGATCATCAGCCTGAAAGCTGTCAAATCTGCGAGGAAGAACGGCAGTATGTGGCACTGGAAGGCCAGGAATGGACCACATTGGATGAAATGCTAAAAAGCAGTGCTTATAACAATAAAATATCCCAGGAAGAATCCAATCTTTACAGCATCAAAACCGTACCTGAATTCGCAATCGGTCAGACCGCTTATCTGGTTCAAAACAATGGCTTTAATCTTTTATGGGATTGCATTTCCTATCTTGACCATGCGACAATTCAGTCGATAAAGGAGCTTGGCGGCATCCACGCAATTGCGCTTTCACATCCCCATTACTACTCCTCCCAGATTGAATGGGCGGAAACGTTCAACGTTCCTATTTACATTCATGAAGATGACAGGCAATGGGTGATGAGAAATAGTGACCATATTATTTTCTGGAGCGGAGAAAGCTTGAAGCTTCATGAGGGAATTGACATTCACCGCCTTGGGGGCCACTTCAAAGGCGGTGCAGTCCTTCACTGGCAAATGGGCCATGATGGAAAAGGGGTATTGCTGACCGGTGATATCATCCAGGTTGTTGCGGACCGACAATGGGTCAGCTTTATGTACAGCTACCCGAACCTCATTCCTCTGCCGCCTGAAACCGTTGAACGAATGGCCGGTAAAGTGAAGCCGCTTGCCTATGACCGTCTATACAATGCTTTTCATAAGATCATAGAAAAAGAGGCAAACCTGGCTGTCCAGCGTTCGGCAGAAAGATATATAAAGGCGGTCAGGGGACAGCTTTTTCAGACATAATGATTGTGGCAGCATGCTCGTTCTTTTTCACGAAACCTATTCACTTGAAGGATGACTAGATCCGCATTTTTTAGTAAAATAAGGGAATAAAGAGGGGTGGAAGCCATGCTGCAAAAACCTGAAGCAAACGAATATGCACCATATTACGAAGCATATGTTCATTCCGTACCAGATGGGGATTTGCTGGAGATTCTTGATAAACAAGTAAAAGAGACTGTCAATCTACTAAAAAATCTTAATGAGGACCAGGCCAGCTTTCGGTATGCGCAAGGAAAATGGACGATTAAAGAAGTAATCGGCCATGTTACGGACACCGAGCGCATCATGGGCTACCGTCTGCTTTGCATCAGCAGAGGAGAAACAGCGATGCTGCCAGGGTATGATGATAATCAGTATGTAAAAGAAGGAAATTTTAATCGTTTCAACGTAAAAGAGCTTTTGGAACAACTCTCCATTGTCCGTCAAAACACACTCGGTCTTTTAAAAAGCCTGGATGATGAGTCACTAATGCAACGCGGTAATGCCAACGGAACCGAAGTAACCGCCAGGGCTATTGCCTATATCATTGCCGGACATGAACTTCACCACCGAAACTTGATTAAAGAGCGGTATATGAAAGCGGAAGGTTATAACAAAGGGGATGGTAATGGAGAGATCTAAAGGGCTGGCTTAAGTCTCTTTTGTTTGGACTCTGCATAGAATTGTGATTAGAGTATTTTTCTTTTAACTTTACTATGTGCTTTGAAAACATCAGGCAAGTAGATTAGGTGCGGAGAGTGGTACTAATTGGTACCGCTCTTCTTATTCATAGATTAAGAGACTACTGTATTTTTTGCATAGTGACCTTTTCTATTTCCAGGTTTCTTGATGCTATTTGCAATGGTCAAATGATCGGCTGCTTTTTTAAGGGATATTCTCTTTTTAATAGAATACCAATTAAGTGAATTCGAAAGGACGTGTACATATGACAAAAATTGGTTTGATCAGGCATGGCATTACATCTTGGAATAAAGAGGGCCGGGCACAGGGAAGCTCGGATATTCCCTTGCATGAGGAAGGCTTGGCTGAAGCAAAGCTATTAGCTGAACGGCTCAGTGCTGAAAAGTGGGATGTCATATACGCCAGTAATCTGTTGAGAGCACGGCAAACAGCGGAAACCATTAAGGAGAAAATCAGGACGATCCCTCTCCAGCTTGATTCACGAATTCGAGAGGTCGGCGGCGGATTAATTGAAGGCACCACAGAAGCAGAACGGCTTGAAAAATGGGGCAGCGGCTGGCGTGAAATGGATCTTGGATTCGAGCCGCATAATAGCGTGATCGATAGAGGAATGGAATTCATAAAGGAGATCTCAGCCAAGCACGCGGGTGAAAATGTGCTGGTGGTCAGCCACGGCTCATTTATCCGGCATCTCCTTAGAGAACTGGTTCCGCATGCCGACCTCACCCATCCACCGAAAAATACTTCCCTTACCACGCTTTTAATAAAAGAAAGCCAGTGGGACTGCGAACTGTATAACTGCACGAACCATTTAGAAAAGGAACAGATTAAATAATCATGAAAAAGATCCATGCAGCAGAGACTTCACAGGAATTTATCACGCGGCATTTTCCCGCCTGCCAGGCAGCAGTGCTTGCAGGCAGTGTGATCAGAGGAGAGGAAACAGACACATCGGATCTTGATATTGTGGTGTTCGATTCAGCAATAAAGACTGCCTATCGGGAGTCGTTTATCTTTTTTGGCTGGCCGATAGAAGTATTTGTCCATAATCTGGACTCTTACAAGGATTTTTTTCGCAACGATGCGGAGCGGGCGCGGCCGTCATTGCCAAGGATGGTGGCAGAAGGCATGCCCTTGAAGGACAGCGGCATTCTTCAGGAAATTAAAAAAGAAGCACTAAGCCTGCTTGCTAAGGGGCCGGAAGCCTGGACAGAGGAGACAATCCGTCTCAAACGTTACTTTATTACAGATGCTGTAGATGATTTGAGAGGCAGCAGCAACAGGGGAGAGGAAATCTTCATTGCAGGGACACTGGCTGAGCTTTTGAGTGAGTTTGTTCTAAGGACCAACAGGCAGTGGATCGGTTCTTCGAAATGGACAGCAAGAGCGTTACAGCAATATGACCCTGTCTTTGCAGAGGAGTTTATGGCCGCTTTTGACATTTTTTATCGAGATGGCATTAAAACCAATATTATTGAACTTACAGAGAAAATGCTGGAGCCGCATGGAGGTCCATTATTTGAAGGATTCTCGCTCGGAAAATAAATGAAGCCTCCTAAAATTTGGAGGCTCAGCCGTTTTTCTTAAGCTTCATTCTTTTTCAAAGCCGGCGTATAAGAGGGAAAAGAAAAAGTGAACACAGTGCCCTTATTTAATTCACTCTGGACTTTCACACTGCCTTGCATGGCCCTCACGATACTGAATACAACCATCATTCCAAGGCCCGTTCCTTTTGAGCCCTTTGTGGAATAATAGGGTTCGCCAAGGCGCTGAAGCTGTTCCTTGGTCATTCCGATGCCGGTGTCTTTTATTTCAATGGTTATGTGGCTGCTGCTATATTGTGTTTCTATGTATAATTGTCCGCCGCGCGGCATCGCTTCGATTGCATTTTTAATAATATTTAAGAAGCATTGGTGAAATTTCTGCCGATCCCCTTCGATCGAACCCAGCAGGGCAAAATCTGAATTAATCTCTACTGAGTTTTGATTAGCGGTAGGTTTTAATATGTTAATGACTTGCATTAGTTCTTTCTTTACATTTATTTCTTCTATTTTATCTAAAGATGGTTTTGAAAAGGTTAAGTAGTTTTGGATGACCTGCTCGGCAGATTCAAGCTCCGACTTTACAATGGTCAGATATTCCTGCCGCTTACGAGGAGTCAGTTTTTGTTCCTGCAATAATTGGACAAAGCCAATAGCCGCTGTTAAAGGATTCCGGATTTCATGTGAAATCGCTGCGCCCATTTGCTCCACAGCCTCCAGCTTTTCTGTCCGGACCATATTTTCGCGTATATCAAGATTTCGCTTGGCGAACTCAATCAAATAAGAGATCATGCCTACTCCCAGTGGCGGAATCACCAGATAGGCAAACCAGGCGTCAAATCGATTTTGCGGCGGTATCGATATTTCCATTGTAATCACGGTCAGCACACTAATAATCGTGGCCATAAGAACTGCAACTCGAATCCGTTTCCTGGCAGCTTGCCTCCAAAACCACGGATACATCCTCCAGAGTATAATCCCCAGCGGAAAATATAAAAAGATATTTGTATAAAAGCCGGGTTCTATCCCATAAAAGCCTCTCATTAAAATAACTGCTACAGCCATTAGCGGGCCAATCCCAGCATATAAACCGCCGATAATGACTATAATCATTCTCAAATCATAGAAATAATGCGGATCCGGCTGATAGGAAAACTGAAAGCATATCCACATCATAAACAAAAACCAAAATAGTGAGCAGCCTTTCGAAAAACGGAACTTAGAGCTTTTATCCGCCCATACGAGCACAAAAAATAAAATGATGATTAAAAGCGATAGATTAAAGAAAAAATGCTTCGTAATTTCCACCGTTTCACCTGCCTGCCATAAGAGGTTATAAGAAAATTCTATATTGTTTTACTATTATTGACAATAACTGATTTAAAATTTTAGCACATTTCCATGTAAATTGTCAGAAAAAATCAAAAGAATACGGTAACATAAACGTTGCGAAAATCAGTGAATGGAGGTAAAGAATGATATTTTTAAAGACAAAGGAATTGCCAATAGGAACCTTAAGGAATTTCTTCACCACTTACTGGGGCAGTCCAAAAATGGTTATTTCCAGCGGAGTGTATGACTGCAGCAAACTGGACGGTATAGCCGCACTTGATGAAATGGAAGAAATCATCGGTCTGATAACTTTTATCATAAAAGAACAAAGATGCGAAATTATTTCTTTGGATAGTATCCGAGAAGGGAAGGGGGTCGGTACTGCTCTTATTGAAAAAGCAGAAGCTGCTGCGAAGGCTGCCGGATGCAGCTGTATAAAGCTCATTACTACAAATGACAACTTGAACGCTCTCCGGTTTTATCAAAAACGGGGTTATAGGCTGAGCGCCCTTCACCTTGACGCCGTTCAAAAGGCGAGAAAAATCAAGCCGCAAATCCCGCTGATTGGCTATGATGGAATTCCAATTCGGGATGAAATAGAATTGGAAAAGCTTTTAGAATAGGACCGTAAAAATAAGATACATGACTGAAGTTAAGCTTTTCCGCTGTTTTTGCTTCATTCCGCTTTTCCTTGTTGAACATCCTGCAGTTTTTATGTCTATTATTTTGGCTCTGATAAATTTGTCTCTGTTATCCGCTTCAGGCACTAACTTTCCGCAGGGATTATGAGATTTAGATAGAGTAGATAAACGTTCAAGGCGAAGGCGTTTCCATTTGGGAACGCCTTCTATCGTGTGCGCCCGGCATGGGT
>NZ_JAGGQS010000055.1:0-27156 GCF_018613175.1 Bacillus sp. ISL-47
ACCCATGCCGGGCGCACACGAAAAAACCGGCCTTTTGCAAAAGGCCGGTTTTATTAATCTTTAACTGTTTCTTTTGCTTTGTCTATAGCAATCGGAATAGCTCTTCCATCTTCGTATCCCTCTTCCAGCAATGCGTTTGCAATTTCAATTGCTTTGTCACGGACACTTGGTTCGAGGTTTTTCATTGCATCCGGATAATCATTTTTGGTCCATGGCATACTTACCATCTCCTTAACTATATTTAATGGAAGTATACCCGGATGCCTTTCTGATAAACAAAAGAAAGTACAGCACTAAGGGCTCTACTCTGTCTTTTCTTCAAGTGTATGAAGCTGGTGTTCAATCTTGTCCCAATCCAAGTTTTCTCCAATAAAGACCATGTTCAGCGGCATATTGATATTTTCCTGCATATACAACGGCATTCCATAAGAGAATTGAAATAAAAAAGGGTAACGTGATGAATCCAATTTTAAGTATCCTTTAATTCTGTAGACAGTATCAGGAAGACTCCTTAGAAAGTCTTCAAAGCCAGACTGGTTCACTGGATGTTGAAACTGATAAACATATGTGCTTAACTTTAAATCCGAGAAAACATGTGAGCTGGATCCTTTATTCTTTTCACCCGAAGACATGCTCCTGACCTGTTTTATAGCGACCTTTGAGTAGGATGTTAATATAGAAAATGCATGGCTATTGAGAGCTTGGATTTCCATGCTGAGACGAGCTTGCTCTGCTTCCGTCATTGCGTCTGCTTTATTTAATAAAATTAAGTCTGCATGACGGACTTGTTCGATCAACAGCTGCTGAACCTGCGGGCTCAACGATTTTCGATTTAGCCATCGAGGGCTGTCCACTACAGATATAATCCCTTTTACAACCATGCGGTCTGCAAACAGGGGTGAAAGGATGCTATCGAGCACTTCAACAGGATGCGCAGCCCCAGTTGTTTCAATGTAAATGGCTTCCGGTTTTTCAACTGTAAGCAATTCTTGAAGCTGCGCCTCAAGCTTATCTGAAATCGTACAGCAAATGCAGCCGTCAAGAAGATCCTTCAGCGGGACGTCTTCATCTACTGAGTCTGAGTCAATCGATACTTTTCCGAGCTCGTTCATCATTACTGCTACTTTTCTGCTTTGCTGTTTTTCATCTTCCAGCAGCTGTTTAAGCAGAGTGGTTTTTCCGCTTCCGAGAAATCCGGATAAAATATAAATTTCTGTTTTATTCATGCTTTTCCCCTTCTTCACGTTCTGACAGCATTTCTTCAATCATCACTTCCATTTTTTTCTCGATCAAATCCATATTCAAATCTGTTAAATATCCTACAGATTGAAACATCTCCTGCTTGCATTTCCAAATAGGAATATAGGCGTTTGGAAAATAGTCCTCTTCTGTTTCAATCCCAACTTCCAGAAAAGATTCATAATCAACTGTAAATACATCCTTATTGTTGACATTCCTTCCTTTAATACTTCTTACTAGATCTATAACAAGATGTTCGTTTACGATTTGGAAGTCTTGTTTATACTTATTATGAAGTTTTTTCGCCAGCTTTTCACATTCTTTTTCTATATAGGCTATTTTATCCCGTGTTCGTTCATGGAGTTCTACTATTTGTTTCAAAGGATCACCTCTTCATAGCTATCCTGTCTAATGAGACATTTTATATGATTTTTTGAGTGCGTACAAACCATAAGGCATATTTGTTATAATCTCCTTATTAAAGGATGGTGTATTGAATGTTAGAAAATACCGGAGAAAGAATTATTCCAGAGGAATTGCCTATTACAAATGGCATGCTGCTTGAACATTTGGCCCGTTATTACTTCTCCCTCTATTATGCAAAAGGCAGAGTCCTCGATATTGCATGCGGAACGGGTTATGGATCCAAGATTATGGCTAAATCCAAAAAGGAAGAAATTGATGAGATTATTGCTGTGGATATTGATGAAGAAACATTGAAGTATGCCAGGAGCCACCATTACCATCCTCTCGTCCAATTTGTTAAAGCAAACGCCTCAGATGATAACCTTCCTGACGAGTTAGGTTTTTTTGATGTTATCACAAGCTTTGAGACCATTGAGCATCTTGATACTGAAGAAGCATTCCTTGATAATCTTTTTAAAATGCTTAAGCCTGGAGGTATACTTATTTTGTCCACCCCTTTCGGCGCAGGCAGAGGCAAGCCGACAAGGGAACCTTTTCATATTCACCAGCTGACAGAAGAGGAATTTGTCGAACTTTTTGAAGCGTACGATGACACAGAATTTTATTATCAGCGAAGCGTTCTTATCGAACCAAAAAGAGAAGGTAAACACTATCCGATCGGTATTGCGGTTTGCAGAAAATAGTAAAGAGGAGCATACAAGCTCCCCTTTTTCTTTGTTCAGACACGATATCCAGCTTGAAATAAACGGATTCCTCATTTATATCTGCATTTTTCTAGTCCTCTTTTTTATTTCTTTTCAGCCTCTAGAAATTGCTTAAGAGCTTCTGTATTTTCCTCAAAGTTTATCTGGAGTACCGCCCCAGCATGCTCATAAGTTTTATTTTCGTAACTGTCTGAAACAGGTACCCTCAGTGTTTCAATTTCAGTTACAGGATTCATCAAGAAAGAGGCGCCGATGGATAGAGCTTCGTCGAACTTTAAATCAGTATCAACATATTTCATTGCCTTGCTTACAACATCTGGAAATTGAGCAATTCCGGCTGGCGAAGTGAATTCACTCATCACCTGGTCCTTTATTGAGATTAAAATTTCCTGCTGCCTGTCCACTCTTCCAAAGTCACTTTGCCCGTCATGGCGAAACCTGACGTAAGATAATAGATCGCTTCCCTTGAGCTTTTGTTTCCCTGGTTCAAGTTCCAGCCCCATATCCTCAATCATTGCAGAGGTTACGTTCACTTCAATTCCATCTGGTGCAATGGCGTCCAGCATCTTTATGAAGCCTTGAAAGTCAATTACTGCAGTATAGTCAATCGGCACACCAAAGTTTTGTTCAATCGTCTCTTTTAATAATTCTTTGCCTCCTATATAGTAGGCATGGTTTAGCTTGCTATAGGTGTATGTATAATCAGGGATTTTCACATAGCTATCCCTCATCAAGGAAACTAATTTGATTGAATCCCCTGAAGGCTCATACCTTGCAAGCAAGATCGCGTCGGAACGGGAATCTTCTTCTCCCCGGCTATCTACACCGATTAATAAAAAGTTTCTTGTTTCATTAGAAAGCTTAAAAGGATTCTTTTCTTCCTGATTTATCTCTTCAGGCTTATTTTCTGCCTGGCTATTTTCTGAAAGCTTTTTAGCGTTGTCTTTTTGAAGGAAAGTAGTACATCCAGAAAGGATTGCCGCAGCAAACAAAAATACAATCAAAATTTTCTTCATGTTAATCACCCCTGATTGTTAATGCTCTTAGATTAAGTTTAGTATCATTGTTGGAAAGAAAAATGCTTTATATACCCACTTTCTAGAGAAGCAATACATGTTTTCATAGAAAAAAGCCCTCCAAAAATTGGAGAGCTTTTTGTTTAGGAACCTATTTGTTCTTTTAAAATTTCAGCAGCCTTTTGAATTTGTGTGTCATTTTTATCGATTTCCTCACGAAGTCTTTCCATCAGCTTGATTGTAGACTGTCCTGCTAACACGCCAGTTTCTTCAAGTTTTTCAGCAACCTGGAATTCTTTAACAGCCTGCTCTGTCTTTTCATCATAGAAACCATCTTCTCTGCCAGGTTCATATCCAAGAGTTTTCAGCATTTGCTGTGCTGCTTTAACCTGATTAGAAGATGAAGAAAGTTTTAATTCTGTATCAGGATTGATAAATGGCAAGGTTGCATACTCAGGCAATGATACTTTATGGTCAGGAGTTATTCCCTTTTTATGGATCCAATTGCCGTCAGGAGTGAGCCATTTCTCTGTAGTAAACTTCATATTGGAGCCATCAGAGAAGTCTTGTGCGCGCTGGACAGTTCCTTTCCCGAACGATTTTTCACCAACAAGCGGAACACCTGCTGATTCATTGACAGCTGCGGCCAAAATTTCGGATGCACTTGCGCTTCCTTTATCGATGACAACCACTAAAGGAATATTAGG
This sequence comes from Bacillus sp. ISL-47, assembly GCF_018613175.1. Taxonomy (NCBI): domain Bacteria; kingdom Bacillati; phylum Bacillota; class Bacilli; order Caryophanales; family Bacillaceae; genus Bacillus; species Bacillus sp. ISL-47. Next base: position 4,093 of record NZ_JAGGQS010000055.1, read on the forward strand.
ATTTTCTTCCTTCGTTGATTTCACTTCTTCTCTGTTGCCATTGCGGTCCTCAATCTGGAATAAAATTTCACCATCTGGCACAAACAGACTTGAAATTTTGACTGCCTGATCTAGCAGGCCGCCCGGATTTTGTCTTAAATCAAGGATTAAGCCTTTCATCCCTTGCTGCTGCATCTCATTCAGAGTTTCAACAAGCTCTTTAGAAGTATTTTCTGAGAAAGTGGTAATTTGCACCTTTGCAATTCCATCCTCCAGCATTTCACCATACACGGTTTCAAGCGGGATTGTATCGCGTGTAATGGAGATATTCATTGGTTCATCCACGCCAGGGCGCTGAATAGCAAGTTCAACCTTTGTGCCTTTTTCACCTCTAATTAGCATCACCGCTTCTGTTGAACTCATCCCCTGCAGGCTCTTACCATCAACAGACAGAACCTTGTCATTCGGTCTCAGTCCTGCTTTCTCTGCTGGAGAGCCTTTTAATGGCGAAACAATCACAATATAGCCTTCCTGCTCCTGAATTTCTGCACCGATCCCCTCAAAAGAGGATGAGATGCTTTGATGAAAGCTTTTTGCTTCCTCCTCATTCATATAATCCGAATATGGATCATCCAGAGCTTCAAGCATGCCGTTAATTGCACCATTGATAAGGTTTTCCTGGTCTACTTCCTGGAAATAGTTTGCTTTTAGGGTATCATAAGCTGTATAAAGCTTATCGAATTCCCGTCTCTCGCTGGTTCCTACATCTACTGCTTTTTCATCTCCAAACGCCAGGGCAAATGTAGTAATGCCCGCTGATAAGAAGACGATAAAAAACAGCAGCATAACAAAATGAAACTTTTTCATGCGGATAAAACCTGAGTTGTTTTTATCCGGAGTTTCAGATGTCCCGTTGTTTAAATCTTCATTTTGCAAACTCTTCACCACTTTCATGACCGTAAAATTACTATGTACAATCCTTAATGATTAGAATAACATTTTTATCGAAAAAATAACAAAGAAAAATGCACGAAACCCGTTTCTTAAATTAGTTTCTTGGTCTAAGCTCAACTTCTCCCTTTTAAACTTAGGCTCTGTTAAATTTNNCAGGACTTTGAATCAGCTTCTTTGAGTAAACACCGCACGAAGAAAATGCGAATGCATTTTCGAGGATCTCGTGCCTTCCGCTCCAATCAACAGGGTGCTAAAAAACAACAATAAGCAATAACAGAGCCTAAACTTAAAATAACGCTTAGCGTAATGGCTAAGCGCTTTTTATATCAGGCCACTCCATAGCCTTGATCTTTGACTGCATTTATTAGATTTTTCTCAGTTGCCTTTTCTGGATCATACTCCACTTCAACCTGCTCTTCATGGAAAGCTATTGAAACACTTGCCACACCATCAACAGACATTAGTGCATTTTTAACAGCTTCCTCACAATGGCCACAAGTCATGCCCACAACCTTTAATGCAACCTTTTCCAATACCAGCGCCTCCTTCTTACCAGTTGACCTTACTTTATTATTACCTCATTTGAGGATTAAGATAAACATTTAGCTGATTTATGCTGGGGTATAATGATTAAAGGATATATTTTAGGACGCAGAAATGAATGATGTTTCGAGGTGAATTCCTCCTTACAAGAGATGTACCTTGGATGGAGATAACTGCGGGGGTAACTGGCTTTTTATATCGGTTGAAGACATATACGCCGTTATTGCTCTTGATCCACTTCTTTCATGTGCTTGGATGCCTTTTGTCGATATTCCCCTTTATTAACCACCTTTTTTCTTGTCCTGGAAATATTTTCGTCGTTAAAACAGGTTAAAATGATGAACTTAAAATGCTAAATCAGGTTCTTATAATAAACCTTGGCATCATGCATCAAGCCATTAAATGGTAAGTGTCTTTCAAGCGTTTCCCCTTCCATGAAACCATTTTTCTCTAAAACCCGGCTGGAAGCTCCGTTGAATGATAAAGTTAACGCTTTCAGCCTTTTTAATCCTAGTACCTCTTTAGTTTCTCTGCTGATTAACCTCACTGCTTCAGACGCATATCCCATCCCAGTAAACCTAAGCCCAATCCGGTAGCCGATCTCTGCTTCAAGTGTTTCACCATCAATATTATAAACATTGATTCGTCCGGCTATTTGTTGTTTTTCATTTATTAATAGATACAAATAATACTTATTATCGTTCCTTGACTTCTGCATCTCCAGGATAGACGAAATGACCGACTCTTTGAAATAATATCCTTCTTCACGGGGAGGAACAAATTGTTCAAAATAGGTACGGTTTTCCTGTTCAAAATCCAAGAGTTTTTCAGCATATCCCACTGTAAGTTCTTTAAGTAAAATCAAGTTAACCCCTCATTTTGACCGATTTTCTTTTAGTTTAGCAATCCGTATGGAAATATCAAGAAAAATAAAAGATTAATTGTTTTGCCAGTATAAACATATTTTATTATATAACCTGCTTCTTCAAATGGACAGCCAGCATCTCCATTTCCCTTTCAACAGCCCGCTGCAAACCTCAAGAGTTTCAGACTTTCTTTTTTAAGGAGTGATCACATGATGATAACCGCTTTATTATGGCTAAGCTTTGCCTTTTCACTTATAAGCCTTATTGCCGGAATAATGAATCAGTCGTGGAAGCTAGCATCACTCGGCGGCCTCCTTCTGCTCCCCTTAGCTTTCTTCTTATCAGAGGCAGAGAACGGCCTCCGCTACCTAATGTTTCTTCCTGCCGTTCCTTTTATATTGGCAATCATTTATTTTTTTCAAACGGGCCAAAAAGCTAACAAACAAAAAGGAAATTAAAAAGAGGCCTTTAATCAGGCCTCTAAATTTTCTTAACAATATTAAAGTATTCTTCTAACGTCCATTTTTTTTCATAAATGACTGCAGCGGCATCAATGCCAACATATCGGAAATGCCAAGGCTCATATTTGTATCCAGTAATGCTTTCTTTTCCTTTGGGATACCGGAGAATGAATCCGTAGCGATGAGCATTTTCTGCAATCCACTTTCCTTCTTTTGTTTCCCCAAATTTCTCAGACAACTCCAAATTTGCGCTGCGGCTGGAGATGTCCATGGTAAGACCTGTCTGGTGTTCACTGCTGCCGGGAAAGGCTACTGCCTGCACAGCTTTCTCTTCCCCAACTCTGTTTACCTCAGCTTCAAATACCTGAGTCTGGCGATCATAAGAGCGGTAGCCTGAAACGGCAAACAGTTCCACTCCTGCTTTCTGGGCTTCTTTAAATAGGTTTTCTAAAGCTGTTGCAGCATCCTGGCGCATATAGCTTTTTTCCAAGTCTAATTTTCCGTATGAAAAGGAGACATCAGGAATAACCAATTGCGAAGGTTCATAACCATTTGGCAGGCTAAATTGTTTATTCACAAGAACCATAACGTTCTCGGGGTTTTGGATTACGTTTTTCCCATTAACTACTTTAACATCATTAAAGTACGAAGCTTCCAATGAAAGAGGATCCTTTTCGGCGGAAGTTTCATTATTGTTATCTGTACCGGCATGCCCGGAACTGGTGTTACTCTCTTCTTCCTGTGGAGATGTATCTTGATCTTGGTTTTCCTCCATACTCTTATCTTCTTGCAGGAAAGGAACTTTTTCGATTAGCGGCTTAACTTTATCCATATAAGGATCCAGTTGGCTGCAGCCAGAAAGAAACAGGCTAAGCGTCCCAGCTAATATTAAATTCTTTTTCATTCATTTCACCTATCTTCAAATTTCTTTGCAACATTACTATTTTAACACTACAAGTCAACTATTCCATACCTGCGAAAAAAACAGGACAAACGGCATAGTTCTCTGCACTATTCATTCAATTAATCGCCAAAAGGGTTACAATTTAATCCTTAGCAAAATAAAAAACTGGCTCATATATATGAACCAGTTTTCAGTGCTATTCCTTAATAGCCGCCTCAAGTGCAACTTCAATCATTTCATTGAAAGTGGTTTGTCTTTCTTCGGCTGTTGTTTCTTCGCCAGTTAAGATATGGTCGCTTACTGTCAGAACAGATAAGGCCTTTCGGTCAAACTTCGCAGCTAGTGTGTAAAGCGCGGCTGTTTCCATTTCAATGGCAAGAATTTGATATTTAGCCCATTTTTCAAGTTCGGAGTTATCATTATAAAACATATCAGCTGTGAAAACATTTCCTACTTTAAGATTTAGACCTTTTTCTACACCAGCATCATATGCTTTTTTCAGCAAGTCGAAGTTGGCTGTGGGAGCAAAATCAACTCCGCCGAATGTAAGCCTGTTCATCTGGGAATCCGTCGAAGAGCTCATTGCCAAAATAACATCCCTTACTTTTACATCCTTTTGGATCGCACCGCAAGTTCCCACCCGAATTAAATTTTGTACATGATAACTCTGCATTAGTTCATTAATGTAAATGGAAATGGAAGGAACACCCATGCCTGTCCCCTGTACAGATATGCGCTTGCCTTTATAGGTTCCTGTATAGCCGAACATGTTGCGGACTTCGTTATAGCATTCCGCATTTTCTAAGAATGTTTCTGCAATATATTTTGCACGTAACGGATCTCCCGGAAGAAGGACCGTTTCCGCAATTTGACCTTCTTTAGCACCAATATGTACACTCATTAATCATAACCTCCAATTCGTTCTGAAGCCTGTGTAAATGCTTCCAAGTCACACTATACCATATGTGGCAAGAACTTAGAAACTAATAAGTAAAAGCATGTTTTCTCCCTATTCGGGAAAGCTATCATTAGCTTTTCCAAAGGAGGTTCTAAACATGCCACAAAAAGGGATGAGCAAAAAACTGAGACAAGCCGTTCAGCATGCAAATGAAACAAACCCGTCTTCAAGGGCAAATACTGAACCGCATACATCTAAAACAGTCAAAACAAAAAGCAATCGATAATTTGGAGGGATTCAGATGGGCAAAAAGCATCGCAACCGCATAAATTCGCCAAAAAAAAATAATCATATACCTGCCGAAGCTATAATCGCCGAACAAGAGGCCCACGGCAAAGAATATACGGCCAATAAGCGCAAAAACAGCCCTGGGTCCAACATAACCGAGTAAATAAAAAAGAGGAGGGCATCTTGCCTTCCTCTCATAAATTTTACTATCGGATATGTATACGATTTATTTCTTCCCAGCCGCCAGGCTTTAGCTGGTAATAATACTGTCCTCTCCGGCCTTCATCAATAAAAAGAATGTCTCCCGTTGAAATAAACCGGCCGCTAAAGTCAACTGGAATCCTATCTGGTACATTAAATCTTCTAAAAACATTATCAAGGCATTCTTCATGGGTCAATCCTTCAACATTCAAGCGGTAAACTTGCTGAAACCCCTTTGTCTCCCTAAACTTGGGTGTTTGGAAAATCGTCACATCATACTCTTTTCTTCTAATCCTGGTTAATTCCTTCAGCATATGCATCCCCCTCGGTTTTGGTATCACCCTTTAACTCCTTGAACACTTCTTCTGTTTATATAGATTTCCTGATGAAATGCTCTATGACGACCATTTTCCTCTTTCTGGGTGGTATTTCGGCTACATGAACGCCCATGGCGGCCATTCTCCTTCTTTTCACAAGAATATCGGCTTCATGAACGCTCCTTGACGACCATTCTCCTTCTTCTCACAAGAATATCGGCTTCATGAACGCTCCTTGACGACCATTCTCCTTCTTCTCACAAGAATATCTTCCTCATGAACGCCCTATGGCGACCATTCTCCTTCTTCTTACAAGAATATCGTCCTCATGAACGCCCTATGGCGACCATTCTCCTTCTTCTTACAAGAATATCTTCCTCATGAACGCCCTATGGCGACCATTGCCCTTCTTCTCAAAAATATCGTCCCCATGAACCCTTTATGACGACTATCCCGCCCCTTCTCCAAACAAATTCGGCTTCATGAAGCTCTATTGCAGCCATTCTTCACTGCAAAATCTGGTCCTTACTAATATAATCAGGTAGTATTATTGTTTAATTAGGCACTTTTCTTGTCGTTTCCTTCATCAAAAAAGTTCTAGTTTTGTCGATTCGCGAAAATTTTTATAATGAAACCGCTTTCAAACGAGTCCACCCCGCATAGTATATACAAAAGACTTTTATAGGGGTGATGAAAAGTTGAGGGTTTCTAAAAAAACATTTTTGTTTTCAATCATTGTAAGTCTTCTTTTAACGTCATTTTCTTATTTTTTTCAGCCTCTCATACCCTTCAAATCCATAGCCCACAGGGGAGCATCCACTTATGCGCCTGAAAATACGATAGCATCCTTTGAAAAAGCTGTCGATTTAGGGTTTGATTATATTGAGTTGGATGTGAGGTTCAGCAAAGATGGACACCTTGTTGTCATTCATGATGCAGATGTTCAAAGGACTACAGACGGTGAGGGCTTTATTGGGGATCTGACTGTTGAGGAAATAAAAAATCTTGATGCTGGTTCGTGGTATTCCCCTGAATTTGCGGAGGAGAAAGTACCGTTGCTTTATGAGGTATTAGATCGTTTTATCGGAAAAATCGGATTACTGATTGAAATGAAAGCCCCGGAAAATCAGCCTGGCATGACGGAGGTGCTTGCTGAGATGTTAATGAGCTACAAAAAAGACGGGCAACTCGTAAAAAACATCAAGGTCCAATCCTTCCATGTGAATGAAATGAAAAAGTTTCACCAGCTGGCTCCAGATATTCCTGCGGGCATACTCCTAAGCAAGCAGCTGGATATGCTTCATTTGGCTTCCTATCGCCAATTCGCCTCTTTTCTATCTGTCCACCACCTTTTACTCTCCAAATCCTTCATAACACAAGCTGAGTTATTCGGATATGAAGTATACTCCTGGACCATAAAAAAACAGTACCAATTCGCTGATATGCAGCGGCTCGGGGTTCATGGAATTATATCTGATGAAGAAAAAAGAATACCGGATTCAAGGCTGTATGCGTTCATAACACCCTTTTTGAAAGGACAGGATTTTATAAAAACCTTGCTGACATAATTTTTTCAGAAATTAAAAAACGATGGGAATTCCCCCATCGTTTCTATTTATTATGATATTACATTAAGCATATTTTGCTATCATTGATTGAAGCTTTTGCTGCATATAAGGGATATCTCCATTTGTTACTGTAAATCGAACAAATGATTCATCCATTTCAAGCGCTTCTGCCAGGAATCCGCCTAGCCCTCTGGCTCTGCGGTCTACCTGCATAAGTATTTCTGTCTCTCCGCTTGGCTGAGGGAAAAATACAACTTCCAATTCATCAAGGCGGCCTCTATAAGGGCCGGATACCGGCACAAATTCAAACTCCTGTATAAATGGCAGCCTGCGGCGCAGACGGTGCGGAGCCTGCTCGCATTCAGCTTCCCGTAATCGGAAGCCCATATTGGATACAGCGTTTAAAACTGAATCCATTAACGGATTGGGGACGACCCTGATAAAATCCTGATCAGTAGGATCCACCGCATTTTTTATATCCAGCCCAGTAGCAACCCAAATTTTTGTCTTTCCAAAAGATAACGGGGTATCAGAAGGCAAATTAAAGGTAAACGGAATTTCCTTTTGCTCATTTGCAGAGAGGGTAATCGATTCCGCCAGCCTGAAACGGTCGATCAACCCTGAGACTGTATACTTTTTATCATCCGATTCCTTTATATAAGTCGTATTCAAAGAAAGATAAATATCGTCTATAATCTGTTCGGTATTTCCTCCTGAAATTACAACAACTCCCTTTAAAACCTCTCCGGGTGAAACAGTATCTCTTTCAAGCCTGGTATCCACTTTTGCAGACCCAATTCCCACACTTGCTAAGACCTTGTTAAAAAATGACATGTTCTTCTCTCCCTAGTCAAATTATATTTATAAATTTTTCACTACAAGGAAGTTTCACCTTCCATCCCGCCAACTTTTTTACCTTTTCCGGCGGCTTCTACAATTGTAAACAAAGAATTTCTTTCATTAAGATATACGTTCATAGAAAAAGAAAGTTTCACTTTTTCCGGAGGGTAGCCATAAATTTTTTATCCATTGCCGAAAAAGCCTTTTGCCGTTATGTCGCCAGCCGATTTTTAAAGCGGTATTGGTCCTACTTATGTATGATTAGCAAACTATTTTTATGCGGAGCCCCGCCTCTTACCGCGCAAAAAAATGACGAGCACCTTTCCTCGTCATTTTTCTATATTAGTCGTCTTCGATTTCCTCATCGATAATACATTTTTGCAATAAGTACTCAAACGTGATATCTGCGAGTTCATCCAGTTCTCCTTCAGTAGGCACATATCCCCTTTTTGCCAGCTCATGAAAGAAAAATTCAGCAATTTCCTCCGTATCAATCACGACCTCTATTTCCTTCACAGCATCGCCCCCTTTGTACAAAATGTATGATGCTCACTCTTAATTCATGCAAAACAACTGTCAGAAAAGTCTTATTCTTTATTTCATATAAAATTATTATTTCTTTGGCATTTTTCCTTAATTAGGACATACATATGGGATAAGCAGCTTAAAATGATGATCTGTTTACAGAAAATATTTTTGGGGAGGAAACTAAAATGTCCAGCATATCCAGACTAGCCGTTCTAATAAAAGATGATGTAAATAACGATGAAAGCTCAATTATCAGCTTATTTGAGAGTCTATTAAATGGATGGTACAAGCTCGTTGTTTGGTTTGGCATCCCGTTCATGGTTTATATTTTGGTGTCATGGTTTTTTTAGCAGCATTTAAGCGTTTGTTAAATATTAAACGGTGCTTTTTCCATCATTATTGGCAAGGTGCTTCAGCTTTCTGAGTATGACGCGCATGATATGCTTATACTCATCATCATGAAACATTTCATAAAGAATACGATAATCATTATATATATCAAGCAAACCATCAATCAGCACTTTTCTTTCTTTTATGCCTTCAAGCAGTTCCTTTTCAGCTTTGCGGAATGAATTGGCCGTTTCCTTTAATTCAGGAAGCTTTTCTTTCTTGTTAATCATATAAAGCAGGCCTAATTTTTGAATAAAGGCATCCGCACTTTCCGCATCTGCAACAAGTGTCAGTTCCTCTTCTCCCGCCTCAAGCCATTCTCCGTCATTTATTCTAGAAAGCTCATAAATTACATCTTCCCATGCATCCTCTTTGTATCTCCAAATCTCTGTCCTGAAGCCAACTATTTTGAAAAGATCCGAACCATACCCTTTCACCTGGACAAGATCGCCAAAAAAGTATTTATATTCGATGTCAATATGCTCCTTTTCCATGATCTCACCTTCATACTCAGACAGCATTTGAAGGCTGGATTCCATATAGAGACCTTCACTTTTATTGACTTCATAGACATACATATCATCAAGCCACTTTACATCCGTCACTTTACCGACTGTACCATAAATAGTGATCACGACTGTATCACCGATTTTGTACTTTGGTTTTTTCCTTTTGCTCATGGTCCTCCATCCTCTCAATGACTGAGTCGTGAGTATTGAATACAATAGTATATGCACTTTTCCTGAAAATCGTCCGTACGTTCATTACAATCAAAAGAAAAGCGCTGGCGCATGGGGTGGACTGTTGCCCACCCCCCAGTTATTTTTAACTAGGCTCTGTTAAATTGGCTTGTTGATTTCCGCTGCAGGCNNAGGACATTGAATAAGCTTCCTTGAATAAACACCGCACGAAGGAAATGCGATAGCATTTTCGAGGAGTTCGTGCCTTCCGCTCCAATCAACAGGGTGCTAAAAAAAACATTAACCTTTTAACAGAGCCTTTAACTAAAAAACACTCCTCTGCAGGAGTGTTTCAATTGCCGCTATGTCTTAAGAGTATGAGAACTACATTTATAGGGCCATCAGCTGTCGGAGAGCACATACAATTGCCATGCTTCATCAAAGACTGACATGCTTTCCATATAGGTACCGTTCAATTCCAGATAGGAGCTGATTTCATCATAATCATAGGATGTTTTCGGAAAACTGTGGTCCTCGTATGCATGGTTGGCAAAATGGCTGATGCTATCCTTTGGTTCAGGATGCCTGTACTTCATTAAAAAATGGTAAAAGGTTTTGGACATAATAACGCCTTCCTCTAAATTTATTCAATCTGGTTCCTTCAGTATTTTATCTACTACTATAAGATAAACCCCTTGGGTGCGTCTACTCATGGAAGCATTTTAGGAGAAAAAAGCAATCCGGAATTTCCGGATTGCTTTTTTCAATACCAAATCATTTATAGGATCCCACGGTGCAAATAACTTTGTGTGAAAAATTATCTTCAACAAGCTATAATGCGCTTGATTTCTAGTTCTTACATTATTGCCAGCGGTCTGTTTTGGCTATCTCTGTAATTGCCCATATCACATTAAACATTAGAATGGCTACCGTAACAGGCACAGCATGAAGCCAATTCTTTCCGTACTTTTCTTTTATAACACCGACATAATAACCGCATAAGAATAAAACGCCCATTGCTGCTGCAAGCATTAACATTAACGCTAGTTCCATCGCTCTTCCCCCTGTGACTATATATGAATACTGTATACCCTCTAGTCTATTATAAAGAAAGGGAATCTGGAGTTTGTGACGAACCGGTGAAAAAACTGTGAATTATTTCCTGGCTGTGATTTTTCTCCTATGAAGTAAAATCAAAATAATTTCTTTTCAGCAGCCTTGGCTGCTCCATTAGCTTTGCATAACTAATTTCTTTTCCAATTTTCTTCGTGTCGATTAAAAACAATTGATCGTCAATTTCCTTCACAAGATCATCAGACTGATACACCATGTCACAGTCCCTACAGACCGTTGAAGGTGTGTCACTAATTTGGATGGCCCGGGTTCCATCCGGGAGCTCCCAGTAGACGGTTTCCCTGCTATCAGAAATATTTTTACTTTCACACCAATCACATTTATTTTGCATTCTTTGCCTCCTATTCCTTTGCCGCTGCCGGCTCTGCATCACTTATATCTTCCGGATTCTGCTTTGTCTGCTGAGCTTTAAATTTCTTTTCCTTTAATTCATCCCGCTTGTCACGCTTATCTTTTAGTGAACTATGTGAAGGGTCGCTTTCATATTTTTCACGGCGGTCCTGTCTTGCAAGTCCTTCAGGTACAAGATTAAATTGCTGGTCATTCATCAAAGCGGCTATACCAACATTGGATCTTTTCTCATCCATCTCCGGATAAATTTCTTTAAAATATCCCTCTGCCCGGCCAGGTACATAATTTTCCGGCTCAGGATATGTGGTAATAACACCTTCAAAATTGCGGAGCACCACTTTGTCAGCACTTTGTGAGATTAAATAATTTGGCTGAAGCGATATTTTCCCTCCCCCTCCAGGTGCATCGACAACAAAAGTCGGAACAGCATAGCCGGAAGTATGGCCTCTTAAACCTTCGATGATTTCAAGTCCTTTTGATACAGGCGCACGGAAATGGCCGATTCCTTCAGAAAGATCACATTGATAAATGTAATAAGGGCGAACACGGATCTTTACAAGATCATGCATAAGCTTTTTCATAATTGGAACGCTGTCATTGATTCCGGCGAGGATGACGGATTGGTTTCCAACCGGGACCCCTGCATTGGCGAGCATTTCACATGCCCTCTTGGAATCGTCGGTAATTTCAATAGAGGTATTAAAATGAGTATTTAACCAGACCGGATGATACTTTTTCAAAATATTGCAGAGATTTTCAGTGATTCTCTGCGGAAAAACAACCGGAGCTCTTGTACCAATTCTAATGATTTCGACATGGTCGATTTCGCGCAGGTTTTTCAGAATGTACTCCAGAATATTGTCATTAATTAATAGACCATCACCACCAGAAATTAGTACATCCCTGACCTGAGGAGCATTACGGATATAATCAATTGCTGCATCAAGCTGCTTCTTCGGGACTCCCATGCCAATTTGCCCGGAGAATCTTCTCCTTGTGCAATAGCGGCAATACATAGAACATTGATTAGTTACCAGGAAAAGGACACGGTCAGGATACCGGTGAGTCAGCCCTGGCACAGGAGAATCTTCATCCTCATGCAACGGATCTTCAAGGTCATATTTCGTTTTATAGATTTCCTTTGAGATTGGGACGGATTGCATTCTGACCGGACAGCGCGAATCATCCGGATTCATAAGCGATGCATAGTAAGGCGTAATATTTAACGGAATGGTCTTAGTGGAAATCCTCACTCCTTCTTCCTCATCAGGTGTAAGATTTATGACTTTTTTAAGATCATCAACTGTGCGAATCGTGTTTGTCAGCTGCCAGAGCCAATCGTTCCACTGCTCCTCCGTGACATCCTTCCATAGCTCTATGTCCTTCCAGTGCCGATCTGGCTTATATAAAAAATTTTTCATACAAATTCCCCCTATGTCAGATTCTTATCTAGTTATCTTGCAAGAAGTGTGCCAAGGTGAATTTTTTTATATTACCCTATGAAAAAAGGACTGAAATGGAAGGTTGTTTTTGGTTTGGGGGATATTTTTATTAAGGTGGGGTTACAAATACATAAAAAAATGCCGAGTATTCGGCACTGTGATGGTATTATTCATTTAGGCTACTGGAGTTTTCTTCTTGAATCCTGATTTTATACTTGGATAGCTTATATTGAAGGGTTTGACGGGGAACTTCCAATAACTTTGCCGCCCTTTTTATATTTCCATCTGTTTGCTTAAGGGCATTTTCAATTAGTTCTTTTTCAAGATTCGCCATGTTCGTCTTTAATGATAAACCCCTTGCTGGCTGGTCTTTTCTATGCGATTGTATTTGCTGCTTCAGCATGACTGGCAGATCTTCTTCCTCGAGAAAGTCTTTCTCGCATACATTCATCATGTACTCGATCGTATGCTTTAGCTCCCGGACGTTGCCCGGCCAGGTATAGCGTTTGAAAAATTGATTCACCTCATTACCAATGCCTGTAATATTTTTATTAAACACCCGGTTGAACTGCTTTATAAAATGCATCGCAAGGAATTCAATATCCTCTGTTCTTTCCCTTAATGGAAGCAGCCCGAATGTAAGGACGTTTAAACGATAAAATAAATCTGTCCTAATTTGCATTTTTTCAAGTGCCACACCGGGATGGATATTCATGGCCGCAATCACCCTCACATTCACCTGGCAGCTTTTCGTGCTGCCTACTCTTCTTACCATCCCATCCTCAAGCACCCTGAGCAGCTTAGCCTGAAGCTCAATGGGCATCGCATGGATTTCATCCAGAAAAAGAGCGCCGCCATCCGCCAGCTCAAACAATCCAGGCCTGTCTACAGCACCGGTATAGCTCCCTTTTGCAGTTCCAAACAAAATACTTTCCAGAAGCGACTCCGGAATAGCTGCACAATTCTGGGCAATGAAAGGGCCGTTACTCCTTGACGAAGCATGGTGGACCCCTTGGACAAATAGTTCTTTTCCGCATCCGCTTTCTCCAAATACAAGAATGGGAGAGTCTGACTTTGCCAGTTTAGCTGCTTCATTTTTTATTTTCTGCATTTCCTTGTTAATCGTAAGGAGACTTTCCAAGGTGTATTGGACAGTGTTCATTTTGATTGTCTTTTTCGCAGGCTTTTTTATTTTCTTCCTCAAATCAAGCAGGCTTTCCGAGAGAAGCTTCAGTCTTGAATAATCTTTTGCAATCTCAACGGCTCCGGCTACTTTCCCATTTACCAGGATTGGCAGTGTTGTGTTGATCGTTTCAATTTGTACGCCATGGACATTAACATATGATTGTGTTTGATTGTAAATCGGTTTTTTGGTTTTGATTACCTTTATTAGCGTGCTTGTCTCTTCATCCAATGATGGAAAAGCGTTCAGGACTGAATTGCCCAGAACCTCGGAGACGTCCAAACCATCATGCTTAGCAGCAATTTCATTATAAAAAATGGTTTTCCCATTCAAATCCACAACATGGATCCCTTCATCAATTCCCTTTAAAATGGCAGCAAGAACTTCTTTTGACATAGCTTGTGTATCGGACATCATGATCCCCTCCCCTACAATGTATATGAGGGGATGCCGAAAACTTGTCATCAGGTGCCGAAAATCTGGCACGTTTTTGGATATGAGAAGGGGATTCTTTTGATGTAGGGCTGTCTTTGCAATTTTTTTAAAGTGTCACCGGTAAAAGCAGATTAACTGCCATTTCTAAAGGACTGTATCTTTTTTCGTCGTTAAACACTTGGATTAACTACCATATCTGGAGAGCTGTGCCTTTTTTCGTCGTTAATTACTTGGATTAATTACCATATCTCTTGAGTCGCATCCTTTTTCGTAGCTAATCAACTGGATTAACTACCATATCTCTTGGGACGCACTCTCTTTCGTCGTTAATCACTCTAATTAACTACCATATCTCTTGGGACGCACCCTCTTTCGTCGTTAATCACCCGGATTAACTACCATATCTCTTGGGACGCCCCCGTTTTCGTCGCTAATCACCCGGATTAACTACTGCCATAGTAAAAACCTTAGAAGTTAATCCGATGCCGCCAAATCCTTCACCCATACATTCATATTCTCAAGTTTATCGAAAATATAACAATTATTGAGAAGACGTCCCCGATATTTGTAGCCCAGCTGATGAAGGACCGCATTCATTCCAAATGACAAGGCTCTGGCAATGGAGTAGGCGCAAAAGACTTCCTGCGACTGCAAATCTTCTTCCAATTTTTCAAGCAGAATTTTCATCAAGCCGTGTTTTCGGTGGGAAGGAAGTGTAGCGCAATCTGTTAATTCTGCATTTTTATAAAATAGATTTACTTCTGCGGAAGCAGCGCTAACCAGATCCTTTCCATACTGAAATGCATAATAAATGGTGCCTTCTTGAATTGTTTTTTTTATATATGCGGGATCATGGAGGGGTGTAGGATAAATCTGAAAAACTTCTCGATAGAGGGCAGCAAGCTTCTCGGCATCCAGGTGTGTTATTTTTATTAGCTTGTATTCGGAAGGAGGCATAATCACGTCCCTGTTTCTTTCAAGGGCCAGAACATTTTTAACGATACTATCCTCAGTAATCCAATGTCCGCTGGTCCTTCTTTGATCCGAATAATATTTGCAGAAAAAATACTGGTCAGACCCAAGGAAATAACCATCGATGATCGCCTCACACTGAAAACCGCGGGCCAGCAGGGCAGCATAATTCTCTGCTCTTCCTCTGAATATTAATTTTTCACTTTGATGTGCGTTCACAGCTGCTTCTGCTTCGAGGATCGCTTCCTGTAAATTTCCTAAATAATCCTCCACTCTTACACGTTTATTAAAAGAATCAATGTACATTTCCACTGAGAAATTCTCTTTTTTAACCGTTTTAATGGTTGCAGTACTATTCATCTATCTAGACCCCCTTATTTTTTAATAAAATTGCCCGGCCATTCGGCCAGGCAATATAAGGTTCATCATGATTTACCGGCCGATTCTGTCATTTTACCGGCCAAAATGGTATTTTTACCGGCCGATTTCGCAAAAATTCCGGCCGAACCGGACCATTTACCGGCCAACTGCAAAATGTTGCACTTATTCAACCTTAAAGCCAATCAGCTTCTTTGCCGGCATTACTTCGACTGCATAGTTAAAGTCTTCACGACCCATTCCTGTTTAATAAAAGATTTCTTCAATTGTGCCGGCCACTTTCAGTACCGCACCAATCCATAATAGCAAGAGCAATTATTTCAGCGGCATCAAACACTTCCTGAATGGGTATATACTCATTCACATCATGGGCTGCTTCTGTTACGCCCGGGCCAAACACAACAACAGGGGTATCTCCTATCCTGGATAAAATTCCGCCATCCGTTCCCCACGGCGAGGCTTCAACTACAGGCTGCTTCCCTTTAACTGCTTCAAAGGAATCGGATAGAACGGACATAAGCGGATGATTCTCTTCCAGGTTGCCAGGAATCCATCGCCCGCCAAACCACTCGACTTGAGGAGGATTCTTTTTAAGCCAGTCATCTTTTTCAGCAGCTTTCTTCATACATAGTTCGAGCTCTTTTTCAGCCGATTTCATATCTTCATCCGGAGCAACGCCCATCCTCCCTTCAATTACCGCAATATCGGGAACTGAAGAAGGCCATTCTCCACTATTTATTTTTCCAATATTAATAGGAATCGGAATAGGAATGTTGCTATATAGAGGGTCTGTTATTTTCAAATTTCTCGCTTTCTCCAGTTCTTGCAGCGTTGTCATAACAATCATTGCTTTTTCTATTGCGTTAACTCCTTCATAGCGGGTGCCTCCATGCGCTGATCGGCCTTTGACAGTTATGCGGAACCACATGGACCCCTGCTGTTTTGGGAAAATCTTCATATTAGTAGGCTCGGGTATAATCGCCCCATCGGCTTTATATCCCCGCAAGACAGCAGCCAGTGTACCGGCGCCGCCACTCTCTTCTTCTATGACACTTTGAAAAATCACATCGCCTTTCAGCTTAATATCTAAAGTGATAACTGCTTCCATTGCAAGCAGAAGTGAGACAGTTCCGCCTTTCATATCTGTTGAACCGCGCCCGTATAGTTTTCCATCTTCGATCCTTCCGCTAAAAGGATCATATTCCCAATCATTCCTGTCCCCTTCAGGCACTACGTCAATATGCCCATTCAAGATCAGAGATCTCCCGCCTCCTGTTCCTTTCAAGGTTGCCACTACATTGGGGTTTCCGGAAAAATCCTTTCTGTCAGAGGAAAAGGCTGGATGTTTGATCAAAACATCCTTCCCAATCTCCCAAATATCGAGGGTTAGTCCCAGTTTCCGGCACTTTTCAATGATCACAGCCTGCGCACTGCTTTCATTTCCGCGGGTGCTGCCTTCCTGGACAAGCTGCTGGAGAATTCTTACTCCCCGTTGCTTATTTTCTTCAAGCCATTGCTTAATTTTTTGTTGAGCTTCCATATAATTTCCCTCCCTTATTCTAATTCCTTAACCCTATAAGGTGAGCAAGGTATATTAACCAATCACTCTTATATTTTCAGCAATAGTAAAGCTGCAGCCCGTTTTAGCTCTTACTTGGTTAACCGAATGGGGAGAAAATAATTCTATTAATTTCAGGCCTTCATGTGATAATTGAAAAACCGCCATTTCCGTTATAATCATATCGACACAGTTCGCGGATGTGAGGGGGAGCGTACACTCCCTAACGATTTTTGAATTTCCGTGTTTGTCTGTCTGGTTCATTACTACAATAACTTTTTTGGCTTTTTGTGCGAGCTCCATTGCACCGCCCATCCCTGGCACTTTTTTGCCGGGCACGATCCAGTTGGCTAAATCCCCCTTCTCACTTACCTGTAAGGAGCCAAGAATGGTCATATCTACCCT
The DNA here is from genome assembly GCF_018613175.1 of Bacillus sp. ISL-47. Classification (NCBI taxonomy): domain Bacteria; kingdom Bacillati; phylum Bacillota; class Bacilli; order Caryophanales; family Bacillaceae; genus Bacillus; species Bacillus sp. ISL-47. Next base: position 21,368 of record NZ_JAGGQS010000055.1, read on the forward strand.
TCCCTTTCGGATCATTCCAAAGGCAACTGCACTATCGCAGTAAGATGCCCCCTTCACTGCTGAAACAGGAAAACCGCCGGCATTGCAGAGATTTTCGTCTTCCTTCCCTTTCTCCGGACTGGGCCCCATTCCTGTAATGCCATTCTCAGCATGGAACATAACCTTCGTACCTTCAGGCAAGTGGTTCGGAACCAGCGAAGGGATTCCTATGCCAAGATTGACAATCATTCCGTTCTGTATTTCCTCCGCAGCACGCTTTGCTATGCGGTTCCTCATTTCTACTCCCATGCCCATTTCCAGTTCACTCCTTTCGAAGCGACAATATAATCGACAAAAACGCCGGGCGTAACGATTTCATCCGGATCAAGACTTCCAAGCGGGACAATCTCTTCCACTTCTGCAATAGTCATATCCCCGGCCATTGCTACAAGCGGATTGGTATTTCTGGCACTCTTGTCATAAATCAAGTTCCCATATGGATCGGCCTTTTTCGCAAACACAATCGATATCTCCGCAGTTAACGCTGTCTCAATCAGATATTCCTTTCCATTTAAGCTGCATCTTTGTTTATCGCCTGTTACGATGTCATTATCCATGCCGATATCAGAAAGAATGGCAGGAATACCTGCACCTCCCGCACGAATTCTCTCTGCGAGTATTCCTTGCGGTGAAAATTCCACTTTCATTTTTCCATCTGTCATTAACTGACCTGCGACCGGATTCGAACCTATATGGGAGGCAATCATTTTTTTTGCTCTCCCCTGGCTCACTACCTTTCCAATGCCAATATGGGGAAAACCAGAATCATTTCCGATCAGAGTTAAGTCTTTTATCCCTTTTTCCAAAATTCCGTCTATGATGGTCGGAGGTGTGCCAATTCCTCCGAATCCCCCAAACATTATGGTCATGCCATCACGAAAGTGTTCCATTGCTGTATGAATATCGATGATTTTTTGAAAAGTGTTCTCCATTTTACTCAGCCTCTTCCTCAGCAAGGGTCAAATATTTCTCAGTAAAAGTTTGCAGTGTTGTCTCAAGGCGCTTCACCAGCTCATCAATTTCTCTTTTGGTTATTGTCAATGGCGGTGCAATCAAGATAGCGTCACCGTTATTGCCATTTGTACCGGCACCTGCAGGATAAATGAGCAGCCCCTGGTTCTGTGCAACATTTATTATTGTTTGAGTAAGCGCCAGTTCTCTTGAAAATGGCTCTTTCGTGGAAGGATCTTTTACAAATTCAAGCCCGACCATTAGGCCTTTTCCTCTTACGTCACCGATAAAAGGAAACCTCGTCTGCAGGTTTACGAGCTTATTTTTTAGATACACTCCTTTGCTGTCCACCTCAGCAATGATTTTATTTTTATCGATATATTCCAAAACTGCGAGTGAAACTGCACAGGACTGTGGGTTAGCGCTTAAAGTATGACCACTCATGATGCTTTTGGATCCTTCCAGAATCGGCTCCATAACCTTATCACTTACAAGGGCAGCGGCTATCGGTGCGTATCCCGCCCCCATTCCTTTTCCAAGCGCAACGATATCAGGTTCGACACTCCATTGTTCTGAAGCAAGCATCGTGCCAGTCCTGCCAAAACCGGTCATAACCTCATCTGCTATAAATAAAATTTCGTTTCGATTACATATTTCTTTAATAACCTTGTAGTAGTCCCTGGGAGGGGCAATAGCTCCTCCGGCAGCACCAATCACCGGCTCTGCAATAAATGCGGCAATATTCTCCGCACCTATACGCTTGATTACTGTTTCTAATTCATGTGCACATAAATAGCCACAATCAGGCGCTTCAAGATTATAAGGGCATCTGTAGCAATATGGAGGGTGGATGACAGGAAAGTCCTCAAGAAGCGGTATGAAACGCGCCCTTCTTCCGGTGTGCCCTGACATTGACAAGGCTCCAAGTGTGATACCATGATAGCTCATCCATCTTGAGAGAACCTTTGTTTTTGTTTGAATCCCTTTTTCCTGCCAGTATTGGATTGCAATTTTCATAGCTGTTTCTGTAGCCTCCGAACCGCTGTTCACAAAGAAACTCCAGTTTAATTCGCCAAGCGATAATTCAGCTATTTTACGGGCAAGCTTTTCTGCTGCCTCGCTTGTAAATTGAGAACGGTACACAAAAGAGACTTTCTTTGCCTGTTCATGCATTGCATCAATAATCTCTTTTACACCGTGGCCGATATTCGCGGTAATCGCGCCAGATGACGCATCCAGGTATTCCTTTCCATCGCTATCATATAAATAGACGCCCTTGCCGTAGTCAATCACCGGATATTGTGCATCAAGCATCGGCTTAATTAAGTTCGACTGGTCCATTAAGAATACTCCCTCCACCCTAAAAGATGCGAAAAATCGCCTGCGGCTTAAATGTTTCTGCTGCTGGCTTAACATCCAAACAGCCTCTTGGCATAAAAACCTATCCTGTTTTTGGCCAATATATTAAATTGTATGAAATGAATGATTAAATCTTTCTTAAAGAATGCCGATATCCCCAAAATGAATATTCTTATGAAGGCAAAAAAACAGCCACACAATGGTGGCTGAAAGAATATTTAAATCATGACTTATTCAAACTTATAAGATATGCCTTTCTCTAGAAATACGTCTCTTCAGGAATATTTACATATATTTCCAGGTCTCATCGAGATTTGATCTATACACTCAAAACCTCAAGGATAATAAAAATAAATGTCCAGAAAAACTTACTCTCAAAAGGGAGGGCAGTTCCTAGTAACACTAAATTTCTTTCTTTCATTTAGTAATATTATACAAATTTACACATGGAAATACTGCTCGGAATGATTGTATTTTTTATGGACAAAAAAGACCGGGACATTACTGTCCAGTCTACACTTATTTTTGCTCGATCCATATTTCATATCCATGAGCCGAGATAGCTGCTTTTGCACCAATCGGGATGGTGGCAAAAGGATGCACATGGCCAAAGTTCACATTGGCAATGACCGGTATCCCTTTAAGCTCCTTTTTAGAATCAATAATTTTCCGCAGAGCTTCTTCAGTTACCTGGGAGTTTTTCTGAAATCTGCCAATTAAAATTGCTTGTATACTTTGTGCATCAGGAAGATGAAGCAATGATTGAAGATCCCTATCAAATGCGAGCGGATGGGATTCTTCATCATCCTCAATGAATAGGATTGAGTTTTTAAGTGAAGGCATGAATTCGGTTCCCTGAAGCAAGTTAAGGGTGCAAAGATTCCCGCCGATCAAAACGCCTTCTGCCTCTCCTTCCTGAAGGACTATATAGCCATCTTGTTTGAAGAATTGCCTGTCTTCCTGATCCAAATACCATGGGTCATCACTCCAGTGGGTAGAAGGAACAATTTCATACGGCGCATCATTTGTGACAGCATTAATAAAGGATTCGAGGGTGTACTCGAACCCATGTTTAACACCGAAACTTGAAAAATGGGGACCCGAATACGTAATTAATCCCGTTTTTTTATAAATCGCACCCTGCAATGCAGTAATATCACTGAATCCGCAAAATACCTTTGGGTTGTTTTTTATAAGGTCAAAATCTATGTATTTTAAAAGCTGGTTTGCGTTATAGCCTCCTATTACTGTTAGAACCCCTTTTACTTTCGGATCGGTAAAGGCTTCATGCAAGTCCTCCACTCTTTCTTCGATAGAAGAACTGAAAAACTCATCATGAATTTCTGCGTTTTTTCCAAAAGTAACTGTGAAACCAAGTTGATTTAATCGCTCCTGTGCAATTCTTAATTGCTCCCCCTTTATGATTGCCATGCTTCTGGATGGTGCAATCACCCTGATTTCATCACCAGGCTTCAAACGCTCTGCAAGCATCGTACTTCCTCTCCTTATACTGTTAAATACAAATATTTTAACAGAGATTTGCAGATTCTTGAATGATGGTTAGCACTGTATAACAAAAAAGGCCTGCTTTGCTGCAAGGCCTTTTATTACTTTATACAGTTACAGGTTCTCTTCTTGGGGCATTCTTTGTTTTTTCAACAATGTCTCTTGCAATCCAAACTCCGCAAGCACCTGCCTGGGCAAGCCCTCTTGTTATTCCTGCACCGTCTCCACCGACATAAAGGCCGCTGATTTCTGTTTCAAATCGGTCATTTAACCTAGGGCGGGCCGAATAGAATTTTGCTTCCACTCCGTAGAAAAGTGTATGCTCGGATGCAAGGCCAGGTGAAACATGATTTAACGCCTCTGTCATTTCTACAAGGCTTTTCATTGTATTGTATGGAAGAACCAGGCCTAAATCTCCTGGTACAGCCTCTTTTAAAGTCGGCTCCAGGAAGCCTTCTTTAATTCTTTTCTCTGTAGATCTTCTGCCTTTTAAAATATCCCCATATTTTTGAACGATGATCCCGCCATTTGAGAGACTGTTCGCAAGCCTGGAAATTTCGTGAGCGTATTCATTCGGCTTATCGAAGGGCTCAGAGAATGTATGAGAAACAAGCAACGCAAAGTTTGTATTCGGGCTTCCCAGCTTTGGATCTTTATAAGCGTGGCCATTTGCAAGCATAATTCCCGAATGATTCTCAACTACTACGTGACCTGATGGGTTGCTGCAGAAGGTTCGGACTCTAGTTCCAACTGAAGTGTTGAAGGTGAATTTCCCTTCATAAAGATGCTTATTTATCTCTTCCATGACAATATTGGAGGTTTCAACACGAACACCAATATCCACCTGATTATTGATCATTTTTAAACGGCGCAACTTTAGAAGGTTCGCAAGCCAGACAGAACCATCTCTACCAGGTGCGACAACCACTTTTTCTGCATGGATTTCATTTCCTGCTTTCAGCTTCACTCCCATAATCTTATGGCCATCAGCTGTTTTTTCTGTGATTAGATCTTCAACCTCAGTCTTGTAGGACATATCAATTTTTTCACGAAGATATTCATAAATGCTTTTTAAAATTTCAAGGTTTTGTTCTGTACCTAAATGTCTCACCTGGGCACGTAGTAGCTTAAGACCGGCTGCATATCCGCGACGCTCGATATCCCGCACTTCATCAGTCATCGGATCGGTAATGCTTTCAGTCGCCCCGTGCTGCAGGTTAATTTCATCCACATATTTAATCAATTCAACAACTTGGGAATCAGGGAGATAATCGGTCATCCAGCCGCCAAATTCACTTGTGATATTAAACTTTCCGTCTGAATAAGCACCTGCTCCGCCAAAACCATTTGTGATAGAACACGCGGGAAGGCATCCTGCAAACTCTTTTCTCCCTGCAGCTGGCGGGCATTTCTCAATTTTTTTCTGTAAAATTGGACAATTTCTTCTATATATATCATGACCTTTATCAATTAATAAGATATTAGCTTCAGGCATTTTCAGCGTTAGCTCATAGCAAGTAAATATTCCCGCCGGCCCAGCGCCGACCACTATCACATCATAATTTGTTTTCATCGTCCCATTCCCCCAGACGCATTTTTCATTTATTTCTTTAACCAAATGTAACTATATCAAATATAACTTAATCAGTCAACGTTTTTCCGAACTATATTTTATATAATATGATAAATGTTCGTCTTTGGAGCATTTTGCATTCTATTCTATAAATTCAGACAAAAAATATGTAGATGGGATTAGAGCTTTTTTCAAGGGGGGTACGCGCCGGGGCTCTTGTCTATGTAAGCCTTTCCTTATTTACACTGGGTCGTTTGCTTTTCGCCATCAGGTTCCGTTACGTTCTATTTAAGCGCCTCCCTTCAAAATTGACCTCCCCAAAGGAACAAAATATAAGGCTATTTTCGTATAGATTGTTGTT